>NZ_JBHWIO010000027.1:39304-71125 GCF_042732075.1 Kitasatospora sp. NPDC059812 | reverse complement strand
GCTCCGCGGGAGCAGGCCCGGGGCGCCGGCAAACCCCCCCCTTTAGAAAAAATCTGATCAAAACAAACCATCGGTGTCCCGAACCCCCCCCCCGCGCCCGGCCGCGCTTCGACGGGCGCCCGCACGGATGGTCAACGCAGCGGGGAGTAGCGATGACACGTACGGGGAAGCGGATGCTGGCCGCAAGCGCGGCCGCGCTGGCGGGGGTACTGGCGGTCGCCGGGACGGCCTCGGCGCAGCCGGGCCCGGCTGCGGTCCAGAGCGGTATGGGGACGGGGGAGATCCTGCCGTACCCGGGGGAGACGGGCCTGATCTGGATCCCGGACTGGATCGGCGACGGCGGCGCGGTGACGGCCTCCGTCAACCCCTCGCAGCCCTTCACCGTCACGGTGGGCTGCCAGGGCGGCGGCTCGGTCCAGGTCCACGTCGCCGGCCTGGCGCCGGCCGACTTCACGGTCCAGTGCCCGGTCGGCGCGACCGGCACCGGCTCGGTGGAGATCCCCGCCCGGCCCGGCCGGGACCTCCTGTTCACGGTGACCGCCTCCGACCAGACGATCCACTGGGGCATGTACGCCACCCAGGCGGACTGACCCCGCCGCGCCCCGGAACGGGTCCCGTTCGGTCCTGCCGCGCGCGCGACGGGACTGAACGGGACCGAACGGAGCTGAACGGGACTGAACGGGACCGGTCCTAACGCCGCACGCTGCGCGGCCCGGTGACCGCCGCGCCCAGCGCGCCGACCCGGGCCCGCAGTTCGCGGTCGGCGGTGACGACCAGGCAGTCCCGGTCCGGCTGTTCGGCCCTGGCCGCCCGGACCAGCTCGACGATCCGGTCGTCACCGCTGCCGGCCGCCGCGACCACCCGCACCTCGGGCAGTCCGTCCACGCCCCGGGCCGCGCCCTCCACGACCAGCACCACCTCCAGCGGCCCGGGCCGCTCCGGCAGGCCCTGCCCGGCGACGGCGACCAGCGCGTCCCGCAGCCGCTCGGCGGCGCCCCGCCGATCCCGCCACCATCCGTCGGGCACCGACCCGACCACGTTGGCCCCGTCCACCACCAGCAGCGGCAGCCCGCCCCGGGTCCCGATCGCGTCCCTGTCCTCCATGGCCTCTCCCACGCCCTTCCTCGTCACGCCTTTCCCAGGGCCGGCCCGGCGAGTGACCGGGCCGGCGGGGCCGCCGGGCGAACCCACCGGGGCCCCGTCAGCCGGGTGGTGCGTCAGGTGAGGGTGATCCGGATGCCGACGGTGCCGCGCTCGCCGCGGCGCAGGCGGCTGCCGAGCAGGGTGAGCACACCGAGCAGGCCGTACTTCTGGCGCAGCAGGGTGCGGTAGGCGGCGGTGCGTTCGGGGCCGAGGATCTCGGCGGTGGCGGGGTACTGCTCGCCGGTCGGCCGGCCCTTGACGTCGCAGGGGCCCACCAGGACGTCCGCGCGGTTGCGGATCCGCTTGACCTTCCAGGAGTCGGCGACGGTCCAGACGCCGAGCGCCTCGCCGTCGCGCACCACCCACACGGGGGTCGGCACGGTGGTGCCGTCCTTCTTGTAGGTGGTGACGAGCAGGTAGCTCCCGGAGGAGAGGCTGACGATCCGGGCGAGCCGGTCGGAGGGAACGGGGTCGGGCGTGGTCATGGCCGGAAGTCTAGGGCGTGCCTGATCATTCCCGCGGGGCGCGCGGCAGGGCGTGCCTGACCAGGGCCCGGGCCCGGCGGGCCAGCCCGTGGTGGCGGTGCCCGCCGAGGGCGGTGGCGCCCGGGTCGGGGAGCGCGGCCGGGTCGGCGGCGAGTGCGGCGCGGCGGCGGGCGGCGGTGCGCGCGGCGGCCCACAGGGCGAGGACGGCGCCGAGTGCGATGGCCGTCCAGGCGGCCGGGGCGAGGCCGGGGTCGTTGCCCCGGACGGCCTGCGGGTGCGCCTGGCCGGCGGTGGCGGTGGCGGCGGGGGCGGCGGACGAGGCGGCGCCGGCCCGGCCGGTGATGGTGGCCGGGTGGGCGGCGGCGGTGTCCTCCACCAGTTGCCCGACCGGCTGGACCTTGTCGGCCGCCGCGAAGCCCCAGTCGAGCAGCTCGGCCGCCTCGTCGTAGACCCGGGTCTGGGTGTCGGGGTGCATCACCGTCACCAGCAGGGTGCGGCCGCCGCGCTGGGCGGCGCCGGTGAAGGTGGCGCCCGCGTTGGTGGTGTAGCCGTTCTTGACGCCGATCAGGCCCTGGTACTTGCCGAGCAGCCGGTCGGTGTTGGCGATGTCGAAGCTGGTGCGCTGCCCGGTGAGCTTGTCGAGTCCGCCGGGGAAGTGCGCGGTGCGGGTGGAGCAGTAGGAGCGGAAGTCGGCGTTGCGCAGCCCGGCGCGGGCGAAGAGGGTGAGGTCGTAGGCGGAGGAGACCTGGCCGTCCATGTCGTAGCCGTCGGGGGAGACCACCTTGGTGTCGCGGGCCTGCAGGGCCTGGGCGCGGGCCTGCATCTCGGCGACGGTCTGCTGGAGGCCGCCGTTCATGTGCGCGAGGACGTGGACGGCGTCGTTGCCGGAGCTGAGGAAGACGCCCCGCCAGAGGTCCTCGACGCGGTACGGCAGGTCCTCCTTGACGCCGACGAGGCTGCTGCCGGCGCCGACGTTGGCCAGTTCGGCCGTGGTGACCTTGTGCTCCGTCGTGCGGTCGAACTTGGGCAGCACGGTGTCCGCGAAGAGCATCTTCAGGGTGCTGGCCGGGGGGAGCTGGAGGTGGGCGTTGTGGGCCGCGAGGACCTCGCCGGTGCCGGCGTCGGCGATGAGCCAGGACCGCCCGGTCAACGTGGGCGGCAGCGCGGGCGCCCCGGCCAGCGGAGCGACCTGGACGGTGGACTGGCCGAGCCGTTCGCCGCCGATCGCGCCGGCGGCGTCCTGCCCGGGGGCGGTCGGGGCGCCGGCGGCGAGCATCAGGGTGGACACCGCGGCGGCCGCCGCCACTCTGCTGACATGCTGTGGCATCTGCTGCACACGGCGAACGTACCCGGGGCGCCGCCGGGCCGCCGCGCCTGCTGCTCCGTCCGGATCCCGGGCGGTACGGCGGTACGGCGGTCCGGATCCCGGGCGGCACGGCGCCGGGACGGCCGGGGGATGGCGCCGGGACGACTTTGGTCATCCCCGGGTCGCGCCGAAAGTCGGATTCCCGGGCGCGGGGAGCTGCCTAGGCTCGGGGTATGAAGACGCTGCTCGGCTATCTCGGTTTCGTGCTGATCCTCGGCGGCGGGTCCGGCCTGGCGGCGGACTGGCTGGGGGGCTTCCGGCTGTTCGGCTTCGTCCGTTTCCTGGTTCCGGACGGCCATGAGACCGCCGGGTACGCCACTCTGCTGGTGCTCGGCATCCTGCTGGCGATCCCGGCGGCCCGCCGGGGCTGATCAGCGGCTCAACCAGCGGCCCGATCGGCGCTCAGTCCGCAGCCCGATCAAAGCCCTGATCAGCCCCCGCCCCCGAGGCCGCCACGCCGTCGAGCAGGACGGCGAGCCCGGTGCGGAAGGCCGCCCGGTCGCGGTCCTGCGGCGTGCCGTCGCCGGCGCCCTGGAGGGCGGTGAGCAGGGGGAAGCGTTCGGTGAAGTCCGGTGCCAGTTCGGCGAGTCGGGCGGATCGGGTGGTCCACCAGTCCTCGTCGGCGATGCCGGTCGCGGCGGCGGCGCCGCGCGATTCGGCGGCCACGGCGGCCGTGCCGCGGACGAACTGCCAGAGCGCCGCGACGACGCCGTGCAGCCGCGCGGGTGCGAGGGCGGCCGGTTGCAGGGCGCGCAACAGGCCTTCCATGGCGGCGAGTTCGGCCGGTCCGAGCACCGGGCGGGCCTGCGAGACCTGGAGGATCCAGGGGTGGCGCAGGTAGCAGGCGTGCAGTTCCTCGGCCCAGGCGGTGACGGCGGGTCGCCAGCCGTCCAAGTCTGCGACGTCCAGCCGTAGTTCGCCGAGTGCCCGGTCGTGCATCAGGTCGAGGAGTTCGGCCTTGCCCG
The DNA here is from genome assembly GCF_042732075.1 of Kitasatospora sp. NPDC059812. Lineage (NCBI taxonomy): Bacteria > Bacillati > Actinomycetota > Actinomycetes > Kitasatosporales > Streptomycetaceae > Kitasatospora > Kitasatospora sp. NPDC059812. The sequence continues at coordinate 67,166 of NZ_JBHWIO010000027.1, read as the reverse complement.
GGACGTAGGTGTAGAGGGCCATGGCGGTGCGGCCGAGCCGTTCGCCGACGGCGCGCATCGAGAGCGCGGCCATGCCGTCCGCGTCGGCGACCGCGATGCCGGCGGAGACGATCGTGTCGACGCTGAGGCCCGGTTTGGGGCCGCTGCGCCCGGTGTGCGGTTGCGGTGGCGTGCCCCAGAGCAGGGACAGGGACCGGTGGGCGTCGCCCTGTCCGGCGTAGACGACCATGCAGCAACTCCTTATGGCGTAAAGTATCCTCGGCCGCGACAACTCTTTATGCCGTAAGGTTATCAACCGAAGGGGTTTTTCGATGACACTGCCCGTCACCTTCGTCGAGGTCGTCGAGGTCCGCCGGATCACGCCGCGCACCGCCCGGGTCACCTTCGAGGCCGAGGCCCTGGCGGACTCCGTGGGCGCGGCGCCCGACCAGCAGGTGAAGCTGTGCTTCCCCCGCCCCGGCCAGGCGGTGCCCGAACTGCCCGCGCAGAGCGACGACCCGATGAGCTGGTACCAGGCGTACCTGGCGATCCCCGAGGCCCGGCGCCCGCTGCTGCGCAGCTTCACCCTCCGGCGCCGCCGGCCCGGCACCCGCCTGGTCGAGATCGACTTCGTGCTGCACGGCGACACCGGCCCGGCCGCCGCCTGGGCGGAGCGCGCGGAGCCCGGGCAGCGGCTCGGGATGGTCGGCCCCTCGGCGCTGTACGCCCCGCCGGTCCCGCTCGCCGAGGCCGCCGCCGCTGCCGACTGGGTGCTGCTGGCGGGGGACGAGTCGGCACTGCCGGCGATCGCGACGCTGGTCGAGGCGCTGCCCGCCGGGGTGCGGGCCCTCGCGTTCGTCGAGGTCGCGGACGAGGCCGAGCGGCAGCCACTGGAGAGCCGCGCCGAGCTGGCCGTGCACTGGCTGGCCCGGGGCGGGGCGGCCCCCGGGGTCGTGCTGGCCGGGGCCGTGCGGTCCGCCGAGCTGCCGGCCGGCACGCCGTTCGCCTGGCTCGCGGGGGAGGCGGGCGCGGTGCGGGCGCTGCGCCGCCACCTGGTGGCGGAGCGCGGCGTGCCGAAGCCGTCGATCGACTTCACCGGGTACTGGCGCCACCGGCTGACCCAGGACGACGCGCCCACCGCCGAGGATCTGGCGGACGCCCAGGAGCGAATGGCCGCGGGCTGATCGGGTGCTGATCGCTCGGTGGCCGGGGGATTCCGGCCACCGGGCGGCGGTGTGACCGCCCGCCCGTTCTGTCATGTCCGGTTTCAGAGTGGGTCCGGGGGGAAGGGTGTGTGGCGGTGCTGACGGTGTGTCCCAGGTGGCGGTGGTCCGCCACTGTCCAGAGTTCGCCACCGATTTTTTCCGACCGGGATCGGACAGTTCCGACCGGGTCTGGTCAGCGAAAAGGGGCGGACATGGCCCGATTTCTGCCGTGAATTTTACTTTCTGATGGTCTTTTTTACTTTCTAATGGGGATTTCCCCCCTTGTCGTGGTCGTGTCGGATGCGCTGGAATGCGACCGCTGTCGGGACGCGCGGTCCGGAGCAACCACGCGTCCGACCTGGATCCGCGTACGCCGGGCCGCGCAACCTGACGTCTCATCAGACGAAAGGATGTCCATTGATCGGCTGGCGGAAATCCCAGCTAGCGGCTGCCGTCACGGTCACCGCCGCGTCCATGGTCCTGACCTTCGGGTCCAGTGCCAACGCAGCTCCGCTCCCGGACCCGCAGAACGCCCCCGTGGCGTCCGCGGACGGGACCCCGGTGCCGGTGATCGTGATTCTCAAGGACCAGATAGCGGACGCCCCGGCCGACAGCGGCCACCTCGGCGCCCGTCAGCAGAAGGCCGCGAACGCCCAGGCGCCGCTGCTGGACAAGGTCAAGGCCAACGGCGGCACCGACATCAAGAGCTTCGTGGTCGGGAACGCGTTCTCGGCCACGGTGAGCCCCGCGCTGCGTGCCGCGCTGCTGGCCGACCCGGCCGTCGCCTCGGTCGTCGCGGACGAGCAGGTCACCGTCACGCCGCCGGCCGCCGGCAAGGCCGCGGCCGCGAAGGACGCCGCGGACACCAAGGCCGGCGCCAAGTCGGCCAAGGCCGCCGCTCCGCAGGCCGTTTCGGGCAGCAACGGCCAGGGCGCCGAGCAGAACGCGACCAACACGATCTGCCCGTCCGACCCGTCCCAGCCGCTGCTGGAGCCGGAGGGCCTCTACTCGACGCACGCCGTCGGCGCCGACGGCAAGCCCGGTGCGGCCGACCTGGCCACCGGCAAGGGCGTCAAGGTCGCCTACATCGCGGACGGCCTCGACCCGAACAACCCGGACTTCATCCGGGCCGACGGCTCGCACGCGGTCGTCGACTACCAGGACTTCGCGGGCGACGGCGTGAACGCGCCGACCGGTGGCGCGGAGGCCTTCGGCGACGCCTCGGCGGTCATCGCCCAGGGCCGCCAGGTCTACGACGTCTCGAAGTTCGTGAACGCCTCGCGCGGTCTGCCGGCCGGCTGCAACATCCGCATCCGCGGCCTCGCCCCGGACGCCTCGCTGGTCGCCCTGCGGGCCGGCGGCGAGATCATGTCGAACTCGTCGATCCTGCAGTCCATCGACTACGCGGTCTCGGTCGCCAAGGTCGACGTGCTGAACGAGTCCTTCGGCGGCAACGTCACCCCGGACAGCGGCGCGCACGACACCATCTCGCTCTTCAACGACCAGGCCGTCAAGGCCGGTGTCACCGTCTCCGTCTCCACCGGCGACGCGGGCATCAGCGGCACCATCGGCACCCCGGCCACCGACCCGAACGTGATCGCGGTCGGCGCCTCCACGGACAACCAGAACTACCAGCAGACCGGCTACGCGGCCGCCCAGTTCTCCAACAAGACCTGGAGCAACAACCGCATCTCCGCGCTCTCCTCGGGCGGCTTCACCCAGGCCGGCCGCACGGTCGACCTGGTCGCGCCGGGCGAGTCGGACTGGGCGCTCTGCTCGCCCGACACCAGCAAGTACACCGACTGCACCGGCTTCAGCGGCCAGGGTTCGCCGATCCAGTCGTTCGGCGGCACCAGCCAGGCCGCGCCGTTCGTCACCGGCGCCGCGGCCCTGGTCATCCAGGCCTACCGCGACACCCACAACGGCCAGTCGCCCGCCCCGGCGCTGGTGAAGAAGTTCATCACCGGCACCGCCCAGGACCTCGGCGTCCCGGCCGAGGAGCAGGGCGCCGGCCTGCTGAACGTCCGCGCCGCCGTCGAGGCCGCCCGCGGCTACCACGCCGGCTCCGGCGCGTCGGACAGCAAGACCGTCGTCGTCACCACCGGTCAGGTCGACATCGCCGGCAACCCCGGCTCGACCCACACCGCCGACGTGACCGTCACCAACACCAGCTCCGCCCCGCAGACGGTCAGCGGCGCGACCCGCACCTTCGTGCCGCAGTCGAGCAACCAGCAGACCGTCCAGCTGGACACGGCCTCCACCGACACCTTCAAGTACGCCACCAACGGCGCCACCTGGGTGCAGAAGCAGGTCAAGTTCACCGTCCCGGCCGGCGCCGACCGCCTCGCGGCGTCGATCGCCTGGCAGGGTGCGGCCAGCCCGGTCACCAACGGCTCCGTGGTCCGCATGACGCTGCTCGACCCGTCGGGCCGCTTCGAGACCAACACCCGTCCGCAGGGCGGCGCCACCCCGGCCGACTTCGGCCTGGTGGACGTCCCGCACCCGGTGGCCGGCGAGTGGACCGCCGTCCTGTACACCCCGGCGGGCAAGGCCGGCTACAACGGCGCGGTCCAGCTGGGCACCGCCACCCAGCGCGCGGTGCCGGCCGGCGCCGTCAGCCCGAGCGTCGCGGACCTGAAGCCGGGTGAGACCAAGACCCTCAAGGTCCAGCTCACCACCCCGGGCACCAGTGGCGACTCCAGCCAGGCGATCACCGTCGCCAGCTCCAACGGCACCGCCACCAGCGTTCCGGTCGTGCTGCGCAGCCTCGTCCCGGTCAACCAGGGCAAGGGCACCTTCACCGGCACCATCACCGGTGGCAACGGCCGCAACGCCTCGCCGACGCAGAGCTTCGCGTACGCCTTCGACGTCCCGAAGGGCCAGAAGGACCTGCGGGTCGGCGTCACCGTCGCCAAGGATCCGAAGCTGCTCATGCAGGGCGCGCTGATCAGCCCGAACGGCACCCCGATCGACATCGAGGGCAACGGCCTGCTCGACGCGCAGGGCAACCTGACCGGCACCACCGCCGGCGTCTCGGCCACCACCGTCAACCCGGCCGCCGGCCGCTGGCGGTTCGTCCTGAACGTGCTCGGCCCGGTCAGCGGCCAGGAGCTCGCCCAGGACTTCACCGGCACCGTCGCGTTCAACCAGAACGTCGCCACCGCCGCCGGCCTGCCGAACGACCCGCACGCCAAGCTGGCGGCCGGCAAGCCGGTCACCGTCCAGGTGAACTACACCAACAACACCGTCGCCACCCAGAAGATCTCGGCCGACGGCCGCCTGGACCGCCGCACCGACCTCCCGCTGGTGCCGCAGGGCGCCTCCGCGACGGTCACCCTGCCGCTGAGCCTCACCTCCGCGGTGCCGTCCTTCCTCGTCCCGCCGGGCACCGACCAGCTGAAGGCGGTGGCGGCCTCCTCGACGCCGGCCCACCTGGAGCTGTCCGGCACCACCGGCTCGCCGGACCTCTTCGGCGACCTGAAGAAGGCCCAGGACGGTTCGACCATCTCGGTCGTGACCGACAACGGCAGCGTGTCGCAGCCGGTCCTCCCCGGCGTGTGGGGCACCTTCCTGCAGCAGGTCGGCCCGTTCGGCACCGCCGGCGCCCCGGCCGGCACCGCCACCATCACCGCGACCGCGCACACCCAGGCGTTCGACCCGGCGCTGACCTCCAGCACCGGTGACCCGTACGCCCTGGCGGTCAACGCCTCGGCCCCGGCCGCCAACCCGGTGACCGTCCCGTCGGGCGGCAAGGGCTCGCTCCAGGTGACCGTCACTCCGACCGGTCCGAAGGGCAGCACCGTCCACGGCGTGCTGTACCTGGTGTCCGCCCCCAGCTCGGTGGCGACCGCCAACAACACCCTGGGCACCACCGGTTCGGTGCTCGCGGCGATCCCGTACAGCTACACGGTGAACTGACCTTCCATCACCGCGCCGAGGCCGTCCCGGAGTTCCGGGGCGGCCTCGGTCGTTTCCCGGGGTCGGTGGGAATACCCCGCGCTCCCGGCGGTGTTGTGCCGGGCGGGACCGGGGCGAAGCGGATGCGCCGGCCCTTCCACCGGACTGGGAGCGGGACTTGAACGACGCGATCAAGCACAGCCACGTCGAGGTGAACGGCGTCCGTCTGCACGTCGCGGAACAGGGCGAGGGCCCGCTGGTCCTGCTGCTGCACGGCTTCCCCGAGAGCTGGCACTCCTGGCGCCACCAGTTCGCCCCGCTCGCCGCGGCCGGCTACCGGGTCGTCGCCCCCGACCAGCGCGGCTACGCCCGCAGCGAGCAGCCCGAGCGGGTGGACGCGTACTCCCTGCTGCACCTGGTCGGCGACGTCACGGCGCTGATCGGCGCGCTCGGCGAGGAGCGGGCCGTCGTGGTCGGGCACGACTGGGGCGCGCCGGTCGCCTGGGCCACCGCCGCGCTGCGGCCGGACCTGGTGCGCGGGGTCGCCGGGCTGAGCGTGCCGCCGCTGGCCGGCGGGCCGCGGCCGCTGCGGGAGTCCCGGGAGAACTTCGGCGAGGGCTTCTACCAGATCTACTTCCAGGAGCCGGGCCGCGCCGACGCCGAACTGGCGGCCGACGTGAAGTCCAGCTTCCGCCGCATCCTGGGCGGTGGCCTGCTCCGCGAGGGGAAGCCGCAGCCGTGGGTCGTCCCGGAGGGCAAGGCCCTGCTGGACACCATCCCGGAGCCGGCGCAGCTGCCGGCCTGGCTCACCGAGGCGGACATCGACGCCCTCGCGGCCGACTACGCCCTGCACGGCGAGCACGCCTTCACCGGCGGGCTCAACTGGTACCGGAACATCGACCGCAACGCCGAACTGATGGCCGCCTTCGACGGCGTGACGATCGACGTGCCGGCGCTGTACGTGGCCGGCGAACAGGACATGGTGAACGCGCTCGTCCCGCCGGCGGTGCTGGCCCACCTGCTGAGCCGGGTGCCCAAGCTGCACCGCCACGTCCGGCTGCCGGACACCGGGCACTGGACGCAGCAGGAGCGCCCGGCGGAGGTCAACGAGGCGCTGCTCGACTTCCTCAAGCACCTGGACGCCTGACGCCCGCCCGGCTCCGGCCCGGGTGCCGGGTCGGAGCCGGGTGGCGGAGGTCCGGCGGCGCGATCAGTGGTGGTGGTGGCTGCCCATGGGGTGGTCGCAGGCGCGGCACCTCCGGATGAAGAGGAGGCTCAGGCCGACGGTGACCACCGCACCGAGCGCCACCCCGGTACCCCGCACCGTCTTGCGGGCCGCGTTGCCGCCGATCGAGCCGGTGCACCGCGAACAGTTCTGGCATCCGGTCCGGACCGGGATCTTCTTCCCCACGACGCTTCCTCCCAGGCGAGGTCCCGACCACCGGCCGGGCTCGTGAACGTCCCGCAGCAGCTTATAACTTGAGCTGCCCGTTCATGACTTGAGCTGCCCGTCCTCGCCCGGCGAACGATCATCCGCTCGACGGACCGGCCCCGTACGGGTCGAGGAGTTCGGCCACGAGTCGGCGTGCGTACGCGGGGTCGAGGCCGGCCGGGCGGAAGAGGATGCGGTACATCAGGGGGGCGACGACGCCGTCCATGACCGTCTCGACGGCGGGGGTGTCCTCCCCGCGGCCGCCCGCCCGGCTCAGCACGGCGTCGACCTGTTCGGCCGCGTAGTCCGAGCACTGGCCGGCGTTGCCGCCGTCCGGGTCGCCGAGCAGGGCGTCGCGGATGTAGGCGCGGCCCGAGGGGGAGGCCATCTCGTCGAGGAACTGCTCGGCCCAGGCCGTCAGGTCGGACCGCAGGTCGCCGAGGTCCTCCGGTGCCGTGTCGGGCCGCAGGCGCTCCACGGCGACGTCGGACAGCAGTTCCTGGAGGTCGCCCCAGCGGCGGTAGACCGTCGACGGGGTGACGCCCGCGCGCTGCGCGACCAGCGGCACCGTCAGCGCGTCGCGGCCCACCTCGGCGAGGAGTTCACGCACAGCGGTGTGCACCGATGCCTGGACCCGGGCGCTGCGCCCGCCGGGGCGCACCATCTGTTTGCGACTCATGATAAACACCTTAAAGCACAATCCTTGCGTTTACGGGTGCCGGGGTGCCGGGGTGCCGGGGTGCCGGGGTGCCGGGGCGCTCGCCTCGGAGCCGGGCCGGGCCGGGCCGGCGCCGTCCGGCCCGGCCCGCCTGCTGTTCTCAGACCGCCGGCGCGAGCGCCCGCGCGGGCTGCGTCCGCTCGTAGGCGTGGCCGACCCGCAGCAGCGTGCGCTCCCCGAGCGGCCGGCCGAGCAGCTGCATGCCGATCGGCAGGCCCGCCGCGTCCCGGCCGACCGGGACGGACAGGGCGGGCACCCCGGTGATGTTGGCGGGGGCGGACAGGCGCACATAGGCGTCGGGGACGCCCTCGACCGTGCCGTCGGGCCAGGTGACGGTCTCCTGGTCGGCCCGTACCGCGGTGACCGGGACGGTCGGGGCGGCGATCACGTCGACCTCCTCCAGCATCCGGGCCCACTCCCGCCGCATGAGCGTCCGGGAGCGCTGGGCGCGCAGGTAGTCCCCGGCGGTCATCAGCTCGCCGGCCTCCAGCAGGACGCGGACGTCCGCCTGGTACAGCTCGGGCACCGCCCGCAGGGAGTGCTCGTGGTAGGCGGCGGCCTCCGGCGCCACCAGCCCCCACAGGGTCGCCTGGAGGTAGCGGGTCATCGGGATGTCGACGTCGACGAGCCGTGCGCCGAGTGCCTCCAGGTGCCCGATGGCGCGCCGGACGGCGGCCTCCACCTCCGCGTCGACGTGGTCGAAGTAGTAGCTGCGCGGCACGCCGACGCGCAGCCCCGCCAGGTCCGTGCCCGCGCCCGGCCGGTGGTCCACGGCGGGGGCGGCCAGCGAGGCGGGGTCGCGCGGGTCGTGCCCGGCGAGGGCGTCCAGGACGAGGGCCGTGTCCTCGACGGTCCGGGCGATCGGGCCGACGTGGTCCAGCGACCAGGACAGGGACGTGACGCCGTGGCGGGGGACGAGGCCGTAGGTCGGTTTGAGGCCGACGACCCCGTTGAGCGCGGCGGGCACCCGGATCGAGCCGCCGGTGTCGGTGCCCAGCGCGAAGGTCGCGGCGCCCGCGGCGACGGCGACGGCGGATCCGCCGCTGGAGCCGCCGGCGACCCGCTCGCGGTCCCAGGCGTTGCCGGTCTGCGGGGTGGTCAGGCCGTAGGCGAACTCGTGGGTGTGCGTCTTGCCGACCAGGATCGCGCCGGCCGCGGCCAGGCGGGCGGCGACCGTGCTGTCGGTCTGCGCGCGGTGGTCGGCGCGGACCCGGGAACTGGCCGTGGTGGCGAGCCCGGCGACGTCGATCAGGTCCTTGAGCCCCATCGGGACTCCGTGCAGCGGCCCCCGGTGCAGGCCGCGCGCCGCTTCGTGCTCGGCCTCGCGGGCCGCCCGGCGCGCCCGCTCCGCGGTGACCGCGACGTAGGCGCCGAGGTGCGGTTCCACCTGCTCGATGCGGTCGAGGACCGAGTCCACCAGTTCGACGGGGGACAGTCGCCGGGCCCGGATCTCCTCCGCGGCGGCGGCGAGGGAGAGTTCATGCGGCTGCATCGTGCTCCTCCTCTTCCGTGGAGTGGGGGCTTTCCGCGCGGTAGGCGCTGGCGGGCGGGGTGTCCCCGAAGTCCAGCTCCCGCAGGACGGCGACGACGGAGAGCAGTTGGTTGGCGGTGGCCGCGACCGCGTCGTGGCGGTCGGCGGGCAGGGGGAGCCCGGCCCGGGCGGCCCAGCGGGCGGCCTCGGGCGGCGTGAGGTCGGTGGCGGGTGGCGTGAGGTCGGTGGTGGGTGGTTCGCCTGAGGGGCGTTCGGCGGAGGACATGGGCGTTCTCTCCTGATCGGGGCTGGCGCGAGATGGCACCCGCAGCAAAAGCTAACCGTTTGCGTTAGCCAGACTGTAGGTCCTACGATGGCTTAACGCAAACGGATTGCGTTTACGGGAGGAGTCCCCATGTCCAGCGCCACGTCCGACGCCCCCGCCCCCGTCTGGACGGTGGGCGGCGTCACCGTCCACCGCATCGACGAGACCCTCCTGCCACCCGCGACCGGGCCCTGGCTGCTGCCCGAGGCCACCCCCGAGGTGGTGACCGGCCACGACTGGTTGCACCCCCACTTCGCCGACCGCGAGGGCGTCCTGCACCTCGACAGCCACAGCTTCGCGTTCACCGTGGGCGGGCTGCGCGTCCTCGTCGACACCGGCATAGGCAACGGCAAGGAGCGGGCCAACCCGGCCTGGCGCCACCTGCGGACCGACTACCTGGAGCGCCTCACCGCCGCCGGCTTCCCCCCGGACTCCGTCGACCTGGTGATCCTCACCCACCTGCACGCCGACCACGTCGGCTGGAACACCCGGGAGGTGAACGGCGATTGGGTCCCCACCTTCCCCCACGCCCGCTACCTCACCTCCCGCGCCGAGCGGGAGTTCTGGGCCGGGTACGACCTGGAGGAGGCGCGCAGGCAGATGTTCCTCGACTCCGTGATCCCGGTCGAGCGGGCCGGGTTGCTGGACCTCGTCGACGTCCCGGCCGAGGGTGTCGAGATCGCCCCGGGCCTGCGCCTGATCCCCACCCCCGGTCACACCCCCGGCCACGTCGCCGTCGAACTGACCAGCCGGGGCGAGGCGGCGCTGATCACCGGTGACTGCATCCACCACCCGGTCCAGCTCGCCCACCCCGCCATCGGCGCCTGCGTCGACATCGACCCGCGGCAGTCCGAGGCCTCGCGCCGCAAGCTCCTCGGCTCCCTCGCCGACACGGACACCCTGCTGCTCGGCACCCACTTCGCGCCGCCCACCGCCGGCCGCGTGCTCACGGACGGGGACGCCTACCGGCTGCTGCCCGTCCCCTCGGCCTGACGCCGCGTTCGACCTCCCCGGGACGCTCGCACCCCTTCACCAGTCCTGCGCCCGGGGCCCGTCGACCGCACACCCGTCTCGATCGGGACGGGCGCGCGGGGTGGGGGTGGTGAGCCGGAGTCGGTTCCCCGGGGCTCGATTCCCGCGCGATCTGTCGTTTATCTGGCGATACCGCCTCTGAGCTGCGAAATCCTGCTGGCAGCAGACGTCGGTGATCCCCTAGAGTCGGCGCGCCCGCCCCGGTCGGGGCGCTGGCGGCACCGGCGTGCGAGTCCGAGCACGCGGCGATTCCAGGAGTTGACGATCTGATGGTGTGTGTGGCGTGTGGGGCGCGTCCCGCGGGGACCGAGAGCCGACGCTGCTTCGGCTGCGCGGAGGCGGCCCCGGGCTGGGCGGCGGCGCTCCGACCGGCGAACGGCCTTGCCGTGGCGGTCTACGTCCTGCTGGGGTTGAACGCGGTGTTGGCGGCGGCGGCGGTCGTGGCCGACGTCTGGGGCGATGTCCTGTTGGGCCGGTTGGTGGACGGCTCGGGCGACATCGGCCTTGACGAATTCGATGCCCTGGACTCCCTGGCGAACGGGCTGGACAAAGCCGTCATTCCGCTGATGATGGTCACCGCCGTGGTGTTCATCATCTGGTTCTACCGCATCCGCCAGAATGCCGACCTGCTGCTGCCGAACGGGCACCGCCTCGGACGCGGCTGGACCATCGGGGCCTGGGTCACCCCGGTCGTCCTGCTCTGGTTCCCCTGGCAGCTGATGGTGGACTGCTGGCGGGCGAGCGCTCCGCTGGACGCGGAGGGACGGCGTCGCGCGGTGTCGGAGAAGGTCCTGGTCCTGTGGTGGTCCACCTGGATCGGCGCGCTGGTGGTCAACCGGATCGCCAACTCGAAGATGAAGCACGTGGACGTGACGGTGCTCGCCAGCCTGGGGGACTTGCGCGAGACCATTCGGGTGGAGGCCGCCGGCTCGGTGCTGCGCCTGGTCGCGGCCGTCGCGGCGATCGTGGTGGTCCAGCGGCTGACGGCCATGCAGTCGGCGCGCCGGGCCGACATCAACCCGCTGGCCGCCAGGGCCGCGCAGGTGGCGGCCGAGGAGGCCCGGGCGCAGGCGCAGGCGCAGGCGCAGGCCCAGGCTCAGGCCGAGGCGTAGGCCCAGGCTTCGGCCGCCACGGCAACGGACTCGGAAGCTCCCTAGACCGGCAGCAGGCGGGCGATCAGTTCGCCGAGGCGGCGGGCGTTGCGGCAGGAGTGCATCTCCACGACGCCCGCGTAGGCGGCTGCGGCGGAGTCGCCGGTCGGCCAGAGGGCGGGCTGCTCGGGGTTGAGCCAGTGGACCCGCCGGGCCCGGCCGGCGATCCGGCGCAGCGCGTCCAGGTTCGGGTCGCGGTGGTTGTTGCGGGCGTCGCCGAGGATCAGCACGCTGGTGCGCGGGCCGACCGCGTCCAGGTGCCGTTCGGCGAACTCGCCCAGGGCGGAGCCGTAGTCGCTGTTGCCGTGGTGGCCCATCACCTTGGCCTCGGTGAGGATCCGGGCGGCGAGCCGGGCCGGGTCGGCGTCGCCGCGCGCCAGCAGGGCGGTGACCTCGGCGGTGCGGTTCACGAAGGCGAACACCCGTACCTTGCTGAACTGTTCGCTCATCGCCTGCACCAGCAGCATGGTGAAGTCGGCGAATCCGGCCACCGAGCCGGAGACGTCGCACAGCAGTACCAGTTCCGGCCGGGCCGGGCGGCGCAGCCGGTAGGCCGGGCGCAGCGGCACCCCGCCGGTGGACAGCGAGCGGCGCAGGGTGCGGCGCAGGTCGATCTGTCCGCGTGCGGCGCGGCGGCGCCGGGCGGCCAGCCGGGTGGCCAGCTTGCGGGCCAACGGGTGGACGGTGCGGCGCAGTTCGGCGAGCTGGTCGCGGCCGGCGGCGAGGAAGTCGATCCGGTCGGCGGTGGGTGCGACGGCGCGTTCGGCGATCCGCTCGGCGCCGCGCAGTTCGGCGACCCGGCGGCGGGCCTCGGTGGCGACCAGGGCGCGGAAGTCCTGGATGCGGCGGCGGATCTCGTCGGCGAGGACGCGGTCGGACAGGTCCGGGGCGGTGGCCTGCTCGCGCAGGGCGGCGAGGATCCGGGCGAGCAGCGTCTCGGGGGCGAGCCGGCCGAGCGCCTGGTGGGCCGACCAGCCGTCCGAGGCCGGCGTGGCTCCGGCGCCGTACCGGCCCAGGGCCTCCACCACCTCGCCGGCCAGCCGGGCCTGGGCGGCCCGGTCGTCGGCGGCCAGGGCGGCGGCGAGGCGCTCGCGCAGGTCGTCGCGCAGCGGGTCGGGCCGGCCGGGGCGCGGCGGCCGGGGGTCGTCCGGGAGTGCGGGCGGGTCGGCGCGGACGGCCTCGGGGGTGCCGACGCCGAGCGGGAAGAACAGGTCGAACGTGGCGTCGAAGGCGGCCCGTTGGGTGTCCGAGCGCAGCAGCGCGGCGGCCAGGCCGGCCCGCATCTGCTCGCGGTCGGCGAGCCCGAGGACGTCGAGGACGGCGGCCGCGTCGACCGTCTCGGCGGGGCCGATCCGCAGGCCGTGCCCGCGCAGCGCGCGGACCAGGCCGGTGAGCCGGGCGGCGGTGTCGGCCGGCGGTGGGGCGGTGGTCATGCGACGGTGAGCTTCCGCGCGGCCTTCCGGATGTCGTCCTGGTGCTTGAGGATCACCCCGAGGGTCTCTTGGACGACCGCCTCGTCGAGGGTGTCGGCGCCGAGCGCCAGCAGGGTGCGGGCCCAGTCGATGGTCTCGGCGACGGACGGCGCCTTGCGCAGGTCCATCGCGCGCAGCGCGCCGACCACCCGGACCAGCGAGGCGGCCAACGTGTCGTCCAGGCCGGGCACCTTGAGCCGGACGATCTGCCGCTCCAACTCGGCGTCCGGGTAGTCGAGGTGGAGGAAGAGACAGCGTCGGCGCAGCGCCTCGGACAGTTCGCGGGTGGCGTTGGAGGTGAGCAGCACGAAGGGGCGGCGGCTCGCGGCGATGGTGCCGAGTTCGGGCACCGTGACCTGGAAGTCGCTGAGCACCTCCAGCAGCAGGGCCTCCACCTCGACGTCGGCCTTGTCCATCTCGTCGATCAGCAGCACGGTGGGCTCGTCGCCGCGGATGGCGGTGAGCAGCGGGCGGGTGAGCAGGAACTCCTCGCCGAAGATGTCGGTGCGGGCCTCGTCCCAGCCCTCGTCGCGGCCGGCGGTGATCCGCAGCAGCTGCTTGGCGTGGTTCCACTCGTAGAGGGCGCGGGCCTCGTCGATGCCCTCGTAGCACTGGAGCCGGACCAGCCGGGCCCGGCCGACCGCGGCCACCGCCTTGGCGAGTTCGGTCTTGCCGACCCCGGCGGGGCCCTCGACCAGCAGCGGCTTGCCGAGCCGGTCGGCGAGGAAGACGGTGGTGGCCACGGCGGTGGAGGCCAGGTAGCCGGTGGCGGCCAGCTGGTCGGCGGTGTCCGCCACCGATGCGAAGAACCCCGTGCCGTCGCCGCTCATCTGCCCGCCCCGTTCCTGTCCGCCCTGTCCGTGCGGCAGCACCCTACCGGCCGGTCACTTCGCTGTCTCGGGGCTTCGGCGGGGTGGCGCGGCGCGGGGCCGGGGTCGTGGCGTGCTGCCGGATCACCTGGCGGGCGCGCGGGCGCGCCGGAGCGGTGTACGGCAACCACGGCCGCCGTACACCGCCCGTCTGTTCCCGCCGGTCTCGGCCGTCAGTCGACGGGGCCTGATCGGACGTCAGTTGGTGCGTGCCCCTCGGGTCGTCAGTTGACGAAGATGAGCGGGCTGCCCGCCACCGAGGTGTCGGTGACCGGGCCGTAGGTGGCGCTGAACCAGCCGGTCGAGAAGCACAGGCCCGAGCCGGAGACCAGGTTGAACGGCTGGGAGGAGAAGCCGATGGTGTTGCCGGTGTTCGAGGTGGTGCCGTTGATCCCGGTGGTGGTCTGGTAGACGCAGTTGATGCTGCCGAGGATGGTGTTGAGCACCACCGTGGTCTTCATCGCGCCGGCCGCGCCGGGGGTGAGGGCGACCGGGTTGCCGGGGCCGTCGCCGACGGTGTTGGTGAACGGCAGGTTGTTGACGGTGATGCTTTTGACGCCGGTGACGCCGAGGACGTTGGAGGAGCAGGAACCGAAGGTCTGGGTGTTGAGCTGCTCGACCGCGCTGCCGGGGGCGGCCGGGTTGGCCGTCACGGTCGCGGAGAAGGCCGAGTTGGCGCAGCTGATGCCGCTCGTGCCGCTGGCACTGCTGTAGAAGGTGGCGGCGGTGCCCGAGACCAGGCTGGCGGTGAGGACGTCGCCGACGGCGACGTCCGGGCCGCTGCTGCTGCCGGTGGTCAGCACCGCGGAGCCGTCGGCCTGGGCGGGTGCGACGGCGGCGCAGGTGAAGGCGAGGGCGGCGAGGGCGGCGGTACCGAGCGTACGGCGAAAGCGCATGAGGGTGACCTCTCTCCGTGCGGAGACGGGTGGGGGTGGCCCGCGGTGCGGGTGTGGTGGCGTGCACGGCGGGGGAGGTGCGTGGGCATGGCGTACCGGGGGCTTCGCGGGGCCGTGGTGCGGCGGGCCCGGCGCCACGGGCCCGCTCGTACGGCACAGCGGTGTGAAGGTGCGGACGTGCGCTGCGAGTGCAGGAGTGCACGTCGGCGGCTGCCACCGCCGCGGGCCTGCGTCCGCTCGTGGTCCCGTGGCCCGGGCTGTTCGCCCGGGGCCGCCGGAGCCCCTGGAGGTCGTCCGGTGGTGACAGGGTCGCCCACCGGTTGGAAACCTGTCAGTGTTGTAAACCCGATGTTGCGTCAATGTCAATACAGGTAACAGGAGTTGGTGATGGAACGGAAACACCTCCGAAGTGCCGACGTGATCCTGCTGCCGGGCGCGCGGGCCGGTCGTGACCCGGCCCGGTCCATCAAGCGCGGCCCGAGCCGGCTGCCCCCGGGCGTGGTGGCCGCGACCCAGCGCGAGCGGCTGCTCGACGGGCTGGTCCAGACGGTGGCCGCGCGCGGCTACCAGCACGCCACGGTCAGCGACATCTGCCGCGCGGCGGGTGTGACCAGGCCGGTTTTCTACGAGCTGTTCAGCGGCAAGGAGGACGCCTTCCTGGCCGCGCACCGGCACGGCACCGGAGTGGTGCTCCGGCGGATGGCGGCGGCCTTCGCGGCGGAGTCCGACTGGTGCGCCGGGATCCGGCAGGCGCTCGGCGCGATGCTCCATCTGCTGGCGGGGACACCGGCTTTCGCGACCATGGCGGTGATCGAGATCGAGGCGGTCGGACCGGCCGGACGCCGCGAGCGGGACCAACTCCTCACCCGGTTCCGGGCGTTCTTCGCCGAGGTGCCCCAACCGCCGGTCGGTGTGCGGGTGGTGGAGCTGGTGGACGCCGTGGTGGGCGGGGTCTACAGCGCGCTCTACCGGCGGATCGACTCCGGCCGGACGGTTCAACTTCCGGAACTCCTTCCGGTGTTGAGCATGTTCTGTCTCGCGCCCTTCCTCGGCCCGGCGCAGGCGGCCGTCCGGCTCGGGTTTCCGATCGGTGAAGATCCTTCGTGCACCCGTATTGACCCGGCCACTACCGGGCAGTAGCTTCCCAGTTACTCAAAGCGCGGCTTGACCGTGCCCGCCCCGCTGCCGAGGGGCGGGCGGCCCGGTCGGGCCGTGGAACGCTGTCCGCGCCAGGGCACCGTGCCAGTGCCTGCACATCCCACCCACCCAACAGGGAGCACACATGGCCATGTCCGAGGACGCCGCCGCCGCGGCCGAGACCCCGGAGACGCCGACCGGCAGCAGGAGAGGGCGGGTACGGCTCAAGCGCAGCGCCTGGATGGCCGTTCCGGCCGTCGCCGCGGGCGCCGTCCTGATGGCCCTCACCGCCCAGGGCGTACTCGCCGCCCAGTTCTCCATCAGCGGCATGCCGTTCACGATCACCGCGGACAAGCTCGACGGCAAGGGCTTCGCCCAGTTCGGCAGCCTGGACTCGATGATCCCCGACAGCCCCAACCAGGGCTCCACCGGCGGTCAGGTGCTGGTCGCGGTCTCGGCGATCAAGAAGGCCGAGATCACCAACCTGTGCCAGAGCGTGGACCTCGGTGGCGTCAACCTGGTGATCCACGCCGGCGACGCCGGCACCCCCGTCGCCGCCACCGACCTCACCACCGACTCCGACATGCTGTCCGGTGACGCGGAGTTCACCAACATCGAGATCGGCGGCGACGCCAGCACGTACACCAAGGCCGGCAACGCGGGCAAGGGCAACCCGGGCGTCTTCGGGCAGCAGGCCGACACCGTCGTGCTGACGCACCTCAAGCAGCACAACTACGCGAGCACCGCCGTCGGGTTCAAACTGCCCAACCTGCGGCTGAGCTTCAGCTCCCAGGGCTGCTGACCATGACGGAGTCCGTACCGGAGTCGGCCGGTTCCGGCGAGGGCGTCGCGGAGGGGGCCGTGGGGACGGCTCCCGCCCCGGCTCCCGCCACCACCCGACCGGTCAAACGCGACTGGCGGGGCCAACGGCCGTTCTGGGGCGGGCTGCTGGTGCTGTTCGGCGGCGCCGAGATCCTGTTCACCCTGCGTGCCCCGCTGCCCGTCGTCCTGCACATCGGGATGCAGGGGCTGGCGGGCTACCTGGTGCCGGCGGTGATGGTGCTGTGCGGCCTGCTGATCCTGTTCAACCCGGCTCAGCGGCTGTTCTACTCCGTCCTCGCCGTGCTCGCCGCGCTGGCGAGCTGGCTCACCTCCAACCTGGGCGGCTTCGTGATCGGGATGCTGCTCGGACTGGTGGGCGCCTGCCTCACCTTCGGCTGGCTGCCCGATCAGCCGCTGCGCCGGGGGCGGCAACGGCGGGAGGACCGGCGCCAGGAACGCCGGTCGTCCCGAGCGGGCACGGCCGGGGCCGGGGCCGACCCGGCCGGGGTCTAGCCCGAGGCGCCCCGACGGCGCCCGCCCCCTGGTGATGGGAGAGCACCAGGGGGCGGGGCGTCGGGGCACGGGGGAGTGCGGGGTCAGGCCGGGACGGTCAGATCGTCGCGGCGTCGATCACGAAGCGGAACCGGACGTCGCCGGCCAGCACCCGCTGGTAGGCCTCGTTGATCTGCTCGGCGCGGATCAGCTCGATCTCCGCGGTGATGCCGTGCTCGCCGCAGAAGTCCAGCATCTCCTGGGTGGCCGGCAGCCCGCCGATCATCGAGCCGGCCAGCGAACGGCGGCCGGAGAGCAGCGCGTGCGCGTTCACCGTGACCGGCTTCTCCGGCGCGCCGACCTGCACCATGGTGCCGTCGGTGCGCAGCAGGCCGAGGTAGGCGCTCAGGTCGAGGTCGGCGGAGACCGTGTTGACGATCAGGTCGAAGGTGCCCGCGAGCTCGGTGAAGGTGGCCGGGTCGGAGGTGGCCCGGTAGTGGTCGGCGCCGAGCTTCAGCCCGTCCTCGCGCTTGCGCAGCGACTGGCTGAGCACGGTGACCTCCGCGCCCATGGCGTGGGCGAGCTTCACGCCCATGTGGCCGAGCCCGCCGAGGCCCACGATCGCGACCTTCTTGCCCGGCCCGGCACCCCAGTGCGCGAGCGGCGAGTACAGCGTGATGCCGGCGCACAGCAGCGGCGCGGCGGCGTCCAGCGGCAGGTTGTCGGGGATGCGCAGCGCGTACGCCTCGTCGACGACCAGCTTCGAGGAGTAGCCGCCGTGGGTCGGCAGGCCGTCGTGGCCGACGCTGTTGTAGGTGAAGACGGTGCCGCCCTGGCCGGTGCAGTACTGCTGGAGGCCGGCCCGGCAGTTGTCGCACTCCCGGCAGGAGTCGACGATGCAGCCGACTCCGACCCGGTCGCCGGCCTGCCAGCGGGTGACACCCGCGCCGACCTCGGTGACCACGCCGGCGATCTCGTGGCCCGGGACCATCGGGAAGATGCCGGTGCCCCAGTCCTCGCCGACCTGGTGGATGTCGGAGTGGCAGATGCCGCAGAACTTGATGTCGATCACGATGTCGTGCTCGCCCACCGCCCGGCGGGTGACGGTGGTCTTCTCCAGGGGGGAGTCGGGCCGCGCCGCGGCGTAGGCGGCGACCGTGCGGGTGGTGCCCTCGGTGGTGCTCGTCGTCGTTGCGTTCGTCGAGTTCGTCATGCTTCCAGCCTGCGCCGGTGCGGCGCGACCAGCCAGACCAGAGCTCTTCGTACGTACGCCACACGTAGGGACCCCGGACGTACGACCGCGGAACGTACGCACGGCAGTATCACCCTTGCCCCCGCCCCCGCCGCCCGGATCCCCCGCATACTGCAGACATGGACCAGCGCACCGAACTCAGCGAGTTCCTCCGATCCCGCCGCGCCCGGCTGCGGCCCGAGGACGTGGGCCTGCCGGACAGCACCACCCGGCGGCGGGTGCCCGGCCTGCGCCGCGAGGAGCTGGCCCTGCTCGCCGGAGTCAGCACCGCCTACTACACCCGGCTCGAACAGGGCCACGGCGAGAGCGTCTCCGCCGCCGTCCTGGACGCCATCGCCCGCGTGCTGCGGCTCAGCCCCGCCGAGCGCGAGCACCTCGGCCGGCTCACCAGGCCCGCCCGCCGCCGCCCCGGCCGGGCCGCCGCCCGCCCGCAGCGGGTCCGGCCCGCGCTCCAGCAGCTCCTGGACGCGATGGAGTGCGTGCCCGCGTACGTCCTCGGCCGGCGCCTGGACATCATCGGCTGGAACCGGCTCGGCACCGCCCTGCTCGGCGACTTCGCCGCGATGCCGCCCGAGCAGCGCAACATGGCCTGGCAGCTCTTCCTCGACCCGTCGGCCCGCGAGCTCTACGAGGACTGGGACGGCAAGGCCACCGACGTCGTCGGCATGCTGCGGCTGGACGCCGGACGGGATCCGGACGACCCCAGGCTCGCCTCGCTGATCGGCGAACTCTCCCTCAAGAGCGCCGACTTCCGCCGCCTCTGGGCCGCCCACAGCATCCAGGACAAGGGCCACGGCACCAAGCGGCTGCACCACCCGGTGGTCGGCCGGCTCAACCTCCAGTACGAGACGCTGCGCCCGGCCGGGGACGTCGACCAGGTGCTCGTCACCTACCACGCCGAGCCCGGCTCCAGCTCCGCCGAGTCCCTGCGCCTGCTGGCCAGTTGGGCGGCCACCGACTTCCACCCGGAGCCCGCCGAGCCTGCCGAGGCGACCCCGGTCGATCCCGTCCGGTAGCGCCCCTGGTAGGCCTTCCGGCCAGACCCTCCCGTCAAGGGGTCGATGGTCCCGGGTCCGATCGGGGCCATCGGCCCTTCTCGCCGGTAACCGGGCGGCGATTGACTGGGCGGGTCATGGACACCACCACCAGCGGAAACACCACCAGCGGCACCACCGCCGAGTACGACCGGCTGATCGCCCGCCACCACGCGATGCGGCTCCGGCGCCAACTCCTCACCCCCGCCTCGCCCTTCGCGCCCGACCCGGCCGGCGCCGACCCGTACGGCGGCGCCGGGGGCACCGATGACTACGACGGCTACGACGGCGCCGCCGACCAACGGCTGATCCGGCGCGACCTCGGCCTGCTCGACCCGCTCTCCGAACTGATCGACCACCTCTACGCGGTGATGTTCCGCCGCCGCCCCTACCTGCGCCCGCTCTTCCCCGCCTCGATGGAGTTCCAGCAGGCCCACCTGGAACGGATCCTCCGCCACCTGGTGGACCACCTCCACCACCCGGCCGAACTGGCCGCGACCCTGCGCCAACTCGGGCGCGACCACCGCAAACTGGGCGTCCGGCCGGTCCACTACGAGGCCTTCGAGGAGGCCCTGTGCGCGGCGATCCGGCACCGGGCGGCCGCCCGGTGGACCGAGGAGATGGAAGCGGCCTGGGTCCGGATGCTGCGCTTCGCCGTCGCGGCGATGACCGCCGGCGCCGACTCCGCGCTCACCGAACCCCCGTACTGGCACGCCGTGGTGACCGGCCACGAGCGCCGCCGCCCCGACCTCGCCGTCCTGCGCGTGCGCACCGGCGAGCCCTACCCGTACCGGGCCGGACAGTACGGCACGGTCGAACACCCGACGCTCCCGCACACCTGGCGGCAGTACTCGATGGGCTGCGCGCCGCGTACCGACAACGAGTTGGAGTTCCACGTCCGGCGCACCGGGCCGGACGGGGTCAGCGCGGCCCTCGTCGAACGCACCGGCGTCGGCGACCGGCTGCGCCTCGGCCCGCCGCGCGGCGGCCTGCTGCCCGAGGACGACACCCGCGACCTGCTGCTGGTCGCCGGCGGCACCGGCCTGGCCCCGATGAAGGCCATCGTCGAGCAGCAGGCCGCCCAGCGCCCGCGCGGCCGCCGCGTCCACCTGTTCGTCGGCGCCCGGGACCGCGGCGACCTCTACGACTGGTCCGCCCTCGCCGAACTCGGCCTGCACAAGCCCTGGTTGGCGCTCACGCCGGTCACCGCCGGCCGGCTCGCCGACGCCGTCGCGGGCGCCGGGGACTGGCGCGAGCACCTCGCCTGCGTCAGCGGCCCGGCCGGCATGGTCGCCTCCGTCCGTTCCGAACTGCTCGCCGCCGGGCTGCCCCTGGCCCAGGTCCGCTACGACCAGGCGCTCGCCCGTTAGCCGTACGTCCTGCCGGTAGTCGCACGTCCTGCCGGTGCACGTCCCGCCGCCGGACGTCCCGCCGGTGGACGTCCTACCGGTAGCAGTAGGAGTCCGAGGAGGCGTCGCCGCCCGCGAGGTGGGTCTGGTGCACCCGCAGGCCCCGGAAGTCGGCGCCGTGCGGGAAGAAGCGCTCGTCGACGCTCAGCCCGCCCGCCTCGGTGTCGGCGTCCAGCTTGATGATCCACGGCTCGATGCCGTCCGGGTAGAACTGGTCGTCCCAGGCGCCGTAGAGGGAGTTGGTGAGGTAGAGCCGGCGCCCGTCCCGGCTGATCTCGACCATCTGCGGGGCGCCGCTCAGCGGGCGCCCCGGCGCGGCCGGGTGCGGGGTGCGGGCGACGACACCGCCCAGCCGCACCGAGTCGGCGAGGCGGGGGTGGAACGGGTCCGACACGTCGTACTGGAACAGCTCGCCGGTGCCCCACGCGGACACGTACAGCCAGCGATCGTCCACCGACAGGTTGATGTCCGTGATCAGCGGCGGCACCGCGCCGAACGGTTGCAGCGCGGGCGGCAGGTCCTCCGTCTTGGCGGGCTCGGCGGGGATCTCGATCACCTTGCGCGCGGTGAACGCCGGGCCCTCCCGGTACCAGAGCCAGACCGAGGCGGACAGGTCCTCGACGTTGGTCACCACCCCGGCGAAGCCCCACTCGGCCTGCGGATCGTGCGCCGGGCGCAGCTCCAGCACCATCTGGTACTGGTCGCCGAGGTCGATCCGTTGCAGGTGCCGCCCCGAGTCCAGCTCCCAGAAGTGCAGCGCGTGCCCGTACTTGCGGCCCAGCAGCAGCTCCGGGACGACCCCGCCCTCCACCATCCAGGGCGTGCCCCACTCGCTGGTCACCCCCACGTTCGTCCCCAGGTGCCACCAGACGTCGTACGCGAAGTGCTGCGGCCCGCGCTCCGTCTCCCAGGCGCGCAGCACCTCGAAGGTGGTGTGGTCCAGCAGCGCCACCCCGCCGGGCCCGTCGTTCCCGTCCCCGCTGCCCAGGCAGGACAGGAACACCCCGTCCGGCCCGCAGTGCAGGGTGTGCGGGCGCGAGTAGCCGGCCTTGGCGGCGAGTTCCGCCGCCTCGACGGTCTTGACGAGGCGCGGCCGGACGGGGTCGGGCCGGGTGTCCATCACGTGCAGCCGCGAGGAGCGCAGGCCTGGGAGGAGGAGGTAGCGCCGCTCGGGGTTCTCGTGGCAGGCGTGCGCCAGCGCGCTGGAGCAGGCGTTCCACCCGAAGTGGTGCAACTCGTCGCCCAGCGTCGGCAGTTCGGCGAAGTTCAGGACCTTCCCGTAGCTCGCCGACGCCGGATCGGTGTCCACGGTGAGCAGCGCGTCCGGCCGCTCCCCGGCCCGGTCGAACCCGGCGACGTACGCCAGCGTCTCCGGTGGCGCGGCGATCGCCTCGGCGGCCGAACGGTACAGCGACGGATCGGTGTGGCCGGCCTGCGGCATGTGTTCTCCTCAACTCGCCTGCGTGACAACCGGAGTTGGATCTGTCCGGGTAGCGTTCCACATGACCACCGGCGCACAGCAGGCGCACGGGGAGCGATCAGGAGGCGCGGACGGCCGGGTCACACCGGTGCCCGGCAGACCGGTGCCCGACAGGCCGCCCCGGGCTACCGGCCGGTATTGTCGGGGTCCTGGATCAAGAACACCTGCGACGGACGGCAGGTCGAGCATGAGGACGGGTGCGGCGCAGATGGAGTTTCGGGAAGACATCCTGGGTGCCCCCTACGAGACGGCCGAGCTGACGCTGCGGCCGGACGCCGAGGGGGAGGTCTGCGCGACGCTGGTGCGCCGGCTGGTGCCGGGGGCGGAGCGGGCCGTGCTGTACATCCACGGGTACAACGACTACTTCTTCCAGACCAACCTCGCCGACCACTTCGCCGCGCTCGGCTTCTCCTTCTACGCCCTGGACCTGCGCAAGTACGGCCGCTCCCTGCGCCCGCACCAGTCGCCGAACTTCGTGCGCGACCTCGCCGAGTACGACGAGGAGATCGACGAGGCGGTGCGGATCATCCGCGAGGTGGACGGGCACCGGCGGCTGCTGCTGAACGGGCACTCCACCGGCGGGCTGATCGGCGCACTGTGGGCTGGGCGGCGCTCGGGGCGCGGCCTGGTGGAGGGGCTGTTCCTGAACAGCCCCTTCCTGTCGATGCCGGCCGCGCCCGCCGTGCGGACCGTCGGCGGCCCGGCCGTCACCGCGATCGGACGGCTGGCGCCCACCCGCGTGCTGCCGTCGACGCTCAACCCGCACTACACGCACAGCCTGCACAAGGACCACGAGGGCGAGTGGGACTTCGACCTCACCCTCAAGCGCCCCGAGGGCTTCCCGCTGTACGCGGGTTGGCTGTCCGCCATCCACCAGGGCCACCGGCAGCTGCGGCACGGGCTCGGGATCGACGTGCCGGTGCTGCTGATGGCGTCGACCAGGTCGATCACGACCACCAAGTGGCACAACGCCCTGCACCACGCGGACGCCGTGCTGCGCGCCGACGACATCGCGGGCCAGGGCCCGCGACTGGGCCGGCACGTCACCATCGTCCGGATCGAGGGCGGCATGCACGACCTGGTGCTCTCGGGCGAGGCCGCCCGCACCCGGGCCTTCGCCGAACTGGACCGCTGGCTCGCCGCCTACCTCGACGTCCGGCCGGCGGACGTCCGGCCGGTGGACGCCCAGGCCGTGGACGCTCAGGCCGTGGGGGAGAGCGCGTGACGGACGAGTCGGTGACGCACGAGGCGGCGGCGGACGAGCCGGTGCCGGTCGGGCGCCACACCGACCTCGGCTTCGCCAAGCTCATGCCGGACCTCGACCGGGACGGCGGCTGGCTACTCACCCTGGACGGCACCCCGCAGTCCTACGTCGACCTCGCCGACCCGACCCACCTGGAGTTCGAGTACACCCGGCGGCTCGGCCACCTCGCCGACGCCCTCGCCCCCGCCGGGCGGCCGCTGGACGTGCTGCACCTGGGCGGCGGCGCGCTCACCCTGCCCCGCTACCTCGCCGCCACCCGCCCCGGCTCGCGCCAGCGGGTGGTCGAGGTGGACGGGCCGCTGCTCGACCTGGTCGCCGAGCACCTGCCCTGGCAGGGGCCCGGCGCGGACATCACCGCGACCGTCGGCGACGCCCGCGCCGCCCTCGCCGAGACCCCGCCCGGCACCCGGGACCTGGTGATCGCGGACGTCTTCCACGGCTCGCGCACCCCCGCCCACCTCACCTCGGTGGAGTTCCTGCGGCTGGCCGCCGCCGCCCTGCGCCCCGGCGGCTGCTACGCCGCCAACCTGGCCGACGGCCCGCCGCTGGCCTTCGCCCGGGCCCAGGCCGCGACGGTCGGCGCGGTGTTCCCGTACACCTGCCTGGTCGCCGAGGCCCCGGTGCTGCGCGGCCGCCGGTACGGCAACATCCTGCTCGCCGGTTCGACGGCCCCGCTCCCGGCCGTCGAGCTCACCCGGCTGCTGGCCGGCGACATCTTCCCGGCCCGCCTCACCGACGGCGCCGACCTGGCCGCCATGGTCGGCCGCACCGCCCCGGTCACGGACGCCGACGCCACCGACTCCCCGCCCCCGCCGGACGGAGCGTTCAGCATCGGCTGAGCGGCGCGGCGGCCCGAGCGTCCCCGCGTCCGGGGTGTCAGAATCGGCGGGTTCAGGCCGGAGCGTGGAGCACGTCGAGCGTCGAGCACGTCGATCGTGGAGCACGCCGAGCGCGCAACACGTCCGGCGCGGAGCAGGTCCAGCGCGGAGCACGTCCGAAGGAGTGAGCGATGAGCGGCGGGGAGCGGCCGGAGTTGGCGGAGGTGCCGGAGACGGCGTTGTGGACGCTGTGGCACCGCGCGGTGGAGGCGCGTCGGCCGGACACGGTGCTGGAGGACCCGAAGGCGGTCGAGCTGGTCGACCGGATCGACTTCCCGTTCGCGGAGCGCTTCGGGGAGGGCGCGCTGGTCAGCCAGTTGCAGGCGCTGCGGGCGGCCTGCTTCGACCGTGAGGTGGCCGACTTCCTGACCCGCTGCCCGCGTGGCACCGTGGTCGGTCTCGGGGACGGCCTGGAGACCCAATCGTGGCGGGTCGACAACGGCCGGGCGGACTGGCTGGCGGTGGACCTGCCGGAGACGGCCGCGCTGCGGGAGCGGCTGCTGCCGCCGGACGACCGGCGCCGGATCCTCGCCTGCCCGGTCACCGACCCGGGTTGGATGGACGAGGTGGATCCGGCACGCGGAGTGATGATCTGCGCCGAGGGCCTGCTGATGTACCTGCGGCCGGAGGAGGTACGGGCACTGATCGCGGCCTGCGCCGAACGGTTCCCCGGTGGGTCGATGGTGCTGGACGCGGTGCCGCGCTGGTTCAGCGCCCGCTCCGTCCAGGGCAAGCTGCGGAACCGGCACTACCAGGCGCCGCCGATGCCGTTCGGCATGGACGCGGACGAGCACGGCAAGCTGGCCGGCGCGCACCCGGCGGTGACCGACGTGCGCGAGGTCTACCCGGAGGGCGGGCGGGGCCTGCTCCGCGCCGTGCTGCCGCTCGTGCGCCGGGTGAACGCGCGGCCGTCCGTGGTCGCACTTCGCTTTGCCGGATCTTGAAGAACGGCTGGTCAAGCGGGAACCATGAGGAACCACCGCACGTCGTAACCACGGGTGATCGGCCGGGGGGACAGGCCGCCCGGCACGTTAGGCTGCCCTTATGGGGAAGCGGCTGCGTTGCCGCCATCGGACAACTGCCGGAATCGGCGTGCGGCACCGCTGAGGGCCGCGCCGGTTCCGACCTGCCACGGAGGTACTGGCCTTGCACATCGACGCCTGGATCGAGAGCGTCCCACCGACCGCGGTGTACGCCCTGGTCGGCCTGATCATCGGCCTGGAGTCGCTGGGCATCCCGCTGCCCGGCGAGATCGCCCTGGTCACGGCCACCCTGATGGCGGTCAAGGGTGTGGTGAGCCCGGAATGGATCGCGGTGGTCGCCATCCTCGGGGCGATCATCGGCGACTCGATCGGCTACTCGATCGGCCGCAAGGGCGGCAAGCCGCTGTTCGAGAAGCTCGGACGGAAGTTCCCCAAGCACTTCGGACCGTCCCACCTGGCCACCGCCGAGCGCTCCTTCCAGAAGTGGGGAATGTGGGCGGTCTTCTTCGGCCGCTTCATCGCCCTGCTGCGCATCTTCGCCGGGCCGCTCGCCGGCGCGCTGAAGATGCCGTACTGGAAGTTCCTGATCGCCAACGTGCTCGGCGGCATCGTCTGGGCCGGCGGCACGACCCTGCTGGTCTACAAGGTCGGCAAGAGCATCGAGCCCTGGCTGTCCCGCTTCTCCTGGGCCGGCCTGGCCGCGGCGGTGCTGGTCGGCGGCGCCTCGGCCTGGTTCATGAAGCGCCGGGCCGCCAAGACCCACGCCAAGATCGAGGCGGAGGAGGCGGCCGCCGCCGCGACCGCCCCCAAGGCGCCCGTCGCGGAATAAGCGCAGTAAGCGCAGTGACGAGGCGTCTGCACTGAGCACGGAGGGGCTGTCGGGCCTTCGGAGTAGCATCGGCGGGTACCTGCCGATCATGCACAACTGGAGGGCCCGATGACCCAGTCGACGTGGGATGCCGTGGACACGTACTTCTCCGAGCAGCTGGTGGGGCACGACCCGGCGCTGGAGGCCGCGGTCGCCGCCGCCGACGCGGCCGGGCTGCCGGAGATCGCCGTCGCCCCCAACCAGGGCAAGCTGCTGCACCTGCTGGCGCTGACCCAGGGCGCGCGGCGGATCCTGGAGGTCGGCACGCTCGGCGGGTACAGCGCGATCTGGCTGGCCCGGGCGCTGCCCGCGGACGGCACCCTGATCACCCTGGAGATCGACCCGAAGCACGCCGAGGTCGCCCAGGGGAACATTGCGCGCGCAGGGCTGGAGAAGGTCGCCGAGGTGCGGCTCGGCCGGGCCGCCGACTCGCTGGCCGCACTGGTGGAGCAGGGCGTTGAGCCCTTCGACCTGGTCTTCATCGACGCGGACAAGCCCAGCAACCCCGAGTACTTCCGGCGGGCGCTCCAGCTGACCAGGCCCGGCTCGCTGATCATCGTCGACAACGTGGTGCGCGGCGGCGCCGTCGCCGACGCGGACAGCACCAACCCGGCGGTGGTCGGCACCCGGGCCCTGCACGACCTGATCGCCGCCGAGCCGAGGGTCACCGCGACCTCGGTGCAGACGGTCGGCAGCAAGGGCTACGACGGCTTCACGCTGGCCCGCGTGCAGAGCTGAACCTTTTTTCACGCACCACTTTTACGCACCACTTTTACGCACCACGGAGAAACGGAGACATCGTGCGGATCGGACTGCTGGGCGCCGGCCCCTGGGCGGAGCGGGTGCACGCACCCGTCCTCGCCGAGCACCCCGGGCTGGAGTTCACCGGCGTCTGGGCCCGCCGGCCGGAGGCGGCCACGGCCCTCGGCGGGGCGTACGGCGTCCCCGGCTACGCGGACCTCGACCAGCTGCTCGCCGAGGTGGACGCCGTCTCGATCGCGCTGCCGCCGACCGTGCAGGCGGGCCTCGCGGTACGGGCCGCCGAGGCGGGCTGCCACCTGCTGCTGGACAAGCCGGTCGCGCTGACCGTGCCGGACGCGCAGGCCGTGGCCGAGGCCGTCCGGGCCCACGAGGTCGCCTCCGTGGTCTTCTTCACCGTCCGCTTCGGCGGGGAGCAGATCCCGTGGATCGAGCAACAGGCGGGCCTGGGCGGCTGGTTCACCGGCCGCTCGGACTGGCTCGGCTCGGTGTTCGCCCCTGGCAGCACCAGCCCGTACGCGGCCTCGCCGTGGCGCGAGGAGAAGGGCGCGCTGTGGGACGTCGGCCCGCACTCGCTGTCGGTGCTGCTGCCGGTGCTCGGCGACGCGACGCAGGTCACGGCGGTGGCCGGCCCGCTGGACACCGTCCACCTGGTGCTGCGGCACGCCGACGGCGCCTCCAGCACCCTGGCACTGAGCCTGACCGCGCCGGTCGGCGCCGGCGGCGTCGGCCTGGAACTGCGCGGCGAGCACGGCATCGCCCACCTGCCCGAGCGGGGCGAGGGCCCGGCCGCCGCCCTGCACCGCGCCCTGGACGCCCTCCAGGCCTCGGCCGCCACCGGCCAACCGCACCCCTGCGACGCGGAGTTCGGCCTGCGCGTGGTCGAAATCCTGGCCGGCGCCGAACGCTCCCTGGCCACGGGCGCACCGGTCGCGGTGTAGACGTGACACCTGGGCGGGGGGGGGGGGGGGGGGCGCGGGCCGCCCCCCCCCCCCCCCCAACACCCGCGGGCGGCCACCCCGCCCCGCGCTCCGCCC
>NZ_JBHWIO010000027.1:19924-39294 GCF_042732075.1 Kitasatospora sp. NPDC059812 | reverse complement strand
CCGCCCCCCCGCCGGCCGGGTGTTGCCCCCCCCCCGGGGGGGGGGCGCCGCCCCCCCCCCCGCCGCCCCCCCGCCCGTATCATGACGCGACGCGTCAGGGCCCGCTCACGGCGGAGGCGCCAGCTGAGCGGTGGCGTCCAGGTTGCGGACCGGTTTGCCCTCCTCGTACGAGACCGGGACGGCGCCCGCGAGTTCGGCCACGGCCTTCTTGAGCGCTGACGACGCTGCGCCTTCATGCGACGTGGTGACCGTGATCCCCGACGCGTCCGGCCGCAGGGCCGCCGTATAGACCGGGAACGGCAGCGAATCGGCCTGTGCCGCGTCGCCGATCCTCTTGAGGGCGGGATCGACGGTCGCCCGCGCGTAGGAGGTGTGCCGGATCTCGGCGCGTCCCGTCTCGACGCCGGGATGCGCCTGGGCGGCGGCCGCGACGAGCGCCCGCGCCCGCGGCTCGTCCGTCGCGAACAGCACGACCCGGCCTGCCGCCGGGTCCAGCTTCAGCGCGCCGAAGGTGTCCTTGAACTCGTCGTGCCCCTGCTCTCCGAGCGCCGACGCCAAGTCCTGCAGTGCGGCGAGCGAGAGTGCGTCCACCTGCTGCGACGGCGAGGAGACCACGGCCCCGGGACCGGCGGGGCCGCCACCGGCCGACGTGCTGCTACCGCAGCCACACAGCAACCCGGCCGCCATCAGCACGGCGGCCGACCACGCGGGTAGTCGCGATGGTGTCACTCGGGGAACTCCGTCCTGGTGGCGCTTCTGCCAACGCGGTCGTGGGGTCAGGCTGCGGGGAGGGTGGGGTTGGTCGGGCCCGGGCGGCGGTCGGTGGGGCGGGCCGGGGGGATGACGGGGGCGTGGAAGTCGCGCGGGCCGGTCCACAGGGCGGGGACGGCGTCGCCGCGGCGGGCGAGTTCGTAGGCCAGCGCCTCGTAGTTGACGCGCCAGCCGTGGAAGTGCTGCCAGGCCTCGTCGACCGGGCGCTCGCGGGGGAAACCGGCGGACGTGATCATGGCGACGGCGCCGATGTACTCGGTGTAGGTCAGGCGGATCGGGACGTCCGGGTCCGGGTCCGCGTCGAAGTCGATCCGCACCGACCGGCCGATGTCGCGCAGCGCGGTGAAGCCCGCGCGCAGCACCAGGCGGGCCTCGGGCGGGGCCGAGCGCGGGCAGAGCGCCAGGTGGAGGGCGGCCGCGTCGAGCACCGCGATCAGGCCGACCACCCAGCTGCGGTTCGGCTGCGGGGAGCGGAAGGACAGCAGCACCGGGTAGTTGGAGTGGCTCTCGCCGATGTCGGCGGCGAGCCGCTCCCAGTCCCGGTAGAGCTGGGGGAGGGCGGTCTCGGTGTCGACGAGGGACTGCCGGGCGAGCAGTTCCGGGCCCCAGGCGGGCTCGCCGGCCCGGGACTGGAGCAGGGTCACCTCGGTCTCCCGCCGCTGGTAGGCGGCGTAGAGGGTGGGCAGGTAGGCGATCTGAAGGGCGATCACCAGCGGCCCGCTGGCGGCGGCCATGAAGTCGATCGCCGAGAGTTGCAGGCGCTCGCCGCTGGCGTAGCCGAGGGTGAAGAGGCTGGATCCGGACTCCCGGATGGCCACCGACCAGCTGAGGTCGGACGTGCCGTGCAGCAGCAGGGTGTAGGCGAGCAGCATGCCGCTGAGCCACACCCCGAGCATGCCGAGCAGGATCAGCGGCGCCAGCCAGGTCAGCGCCCGGTCCTGCGCGTAGTAGCTGCGGAACGGCGTCGCGTAGAGCCGGAGCACGGTCCGCAGCACCCGCCAGAGCCGGCTGACCAGCGCCGAGTACAGCCCGCGCGGGACGACCAGCGTGCGCAGGATGCTGCCGACGATGAGCAGGAGCAGCAGGGCGCCGGCCAGGGTGTGGATCATCCTCATGGCGCCATTGTGGCGGTCGGGCGGAGCGGCTGCGGCACGGGGCGGGCGCCCGGTGGTCCGGTGGCCGGGTCCGGTGCCGGCCGGGTCTTTGATCGGGCCATATCCGAGGGGCGCTGTGGCCGGGTCGGCGCAGACGGGCGCGGGACTGTTCTCTGCGCGGTTGTCGAGGCCGGCGCGCGGCTCGCGTTGTTGGAGATGTCCTCGGACTCGGGGGTGAGTGCGGGGGACGTCTTCGGCCATGTCGCGGTCACGTCCGGCGACGGGGTTGCGCCGGTCCGTGATCGTGAAAGTCGTGATCAGACTGCTACGGACTGTCACTCGGTCGTGTGCTGTCGCTACCGGGCGCCGTACCTGATCAGGCCACCGGCGGGATCCGGCCGGATGGGCTGCGTGGACCGTGCTCCGCTCGCGGCCCGTGATCCCACACGCTCGTGTTCGATTCCGTTCGCCGGTGCGTCCGCTCGTCCCGACCTCTTGTGTGGTGTCCGGCCGCGGGGCGGCGGTGACGGATGCCCCGTGCGGCGCTTGCCCGGAGCTCTCCGAAACCCCGGTCTGACGGGTTGTCCGGTTCTGGGAGGCGCAGGTGCCGGCTCTTGGCGATTCCCTGCCGGTGCGGGGGAGGGCTGCGTACTTTCTGAACCCTGCTGGGACGCGCTGGGGGAGTCGTCGCGACCCCTGGCCTTACACCGTCCCGGGATTCCGCAGCCCCCGGCGGGCGATGCGCCGTGCGCCCTCGTCCGTCGGCCGCTGCTCCGCCCCACCACCGAGAGGAAGCGTCCATGCCCGACTCCGCTCTTCCCGCCCCGTACGACGAACCGCAGCCGGCGACCCCGCTGACCGCACAGCTGAACGCCGACGTCGTGCTCCCGTCGCCCGGCCAGGATGCCGAGGCGGACTTCGCGAAGCAGGGCCTGCTGGTGGCCCTGGACCCGAACGACCCCGTTCCCGGCCCCGGCCCCGGCGGCCAGCCCTATGCCTGGAACCTGGCCCCCTACGCGGCGTTCCTGTCCGAGCAGACCCCCGCGCCGGACACGGCCAACCCGAGCCTGTGGCGCAATGCCGTGCTGAACATGAACGCCGGCCTGTACGAGGTGGTGAAGGACGCCGTCTACCAGGTCCGCGGCATGGACTTGTCCAACATCACCTTCATGGAGGACCCGACCCAGCAGAGCAGCGACATAGTCGTCCTGGACCCCCTGATCAGCGAGGAGTGTGCGAAGGCCGCCCTCGACCTCTACCTCGGCGAGCGCGGTGCGCGCACCATCAAGGCCGTCATCTTCAGCCACTCCCACACCGACCACTACGGCGGCGTCCGGGGTCTGTTCGCGGGCGGCACCCCCGATGCCGACGTCAAGATCGTCGCGCCGGACGGCTTCCTGGAGCACGCCGTCAGCGAGAACGTGTACGCGGGCAACGCGATGAGCCGCCGCGCCACCTTCATGTACGGATCACTGCTCCACAAGGGCGCGGACCAGCAGATCGACGCGGGACTCGGCAAGACGATGTCGTCGGGGACCACCGGCCTGCTCGCCCCGACCCACACCGTCGTCGCCAGTGTCACCGACGAGGACACCCAGATCCTCGCGGGCGTCCCCTGCACCCTGGCCGGGATCCAGTTCGAGTTCCAGCTCACGCCCGGCACCGAGGCACCGGCGGAGATGAACTTCTACCTCCCCGACGTCAAGTCGCTGTGCATGGCGGAGAACGCCACGCCCACCCTGCACAACCTCTACAGCCTGCGCGGCGCCCAGGTCCGCGACGCCAAGGAGTGGTCGAACTACCTCACCGAGTCCGCCACTCTCTACGGGGGCGACGCCACCTCCCTGTTCGCCAGCCACTTCTGGCCCCGCTGGAAGAGCGAGGACGGCAACGAGATCGTCGACTTCCTCACCAGCCAGGCCGACCTCTACCGCTTCCTGCACGACCAGACCCTGCGCCTGGCCAACCACGGCCGGACCATGCACGAGATCGCCGAGGACCTCGACCAGCAGCTGCCCCAGAGCCTGGCCGGCCAGTGGTTCAACCGCGGCTACTACGGCACCACCAACCACGACATCAAGGCCGTCTACCAGCGCTACCTCGGCTGGTTCGACGGCAACGCGGCCCACCTGCACGGCCTGCCCCCCGAGGAGGTCGGCAAGCGCTACACGGACACGTTCGGCGCCGACACCATTGTGAAGGCGGCGCAGACCGCCTACGGGAACGCGACGACCGCCGACGACTACCGGTGGGTCGCCGAACTGCTCAGCCACGTGGTCTTCGCGGACCCGGCCAACACCGACGCCCGGAAGCTGGAGGCCGATGCGCTGGAGCAGCTCGGCTACCTCGCTGAAAGCGGCCCCTGGCGCAACTTCTACCTCGCCGGAGCCGCGGAACTGCGCAACCCCGACGCCGGCACCGGCAACACCGGCGCGCTGCCCGCACCCGAGATCATCACGGACGACGTGATCGCCGCCATGCCCCAGGACATGGTCTTCGACTACCTCGGCATCCGCCTCAACGGCCCCGACGCCGCGAACAACCCGCTCACCATCGCCCTCACCATCGCCGGCGGGAACGCCGGAGACCCCGCGCAGTGCACCGTCCAGCTGCGAAACGGCGTCCTCGTCTACACCGCCGACACCAGCACCGGCGCCGATGCCTCGTACACCCTCACCCGTACCGGTCTCAACCAACTCGCCCTCGCCAAGGACGTGCAGAAGGAAGTGGCCGCGCTCGTGGACAGCAAGGACCTGACGGTCGACTCCGGCACCATCGACCCGCTGAACACCCTCGCGGGGCTGCTGGAGAGCTTCGACTTCTGGTTCGCCCTCACCACCCCCTGATCCCCTCACCTCTCATTCGGTACCGGCCGGCTGCCAGCAGTCGGCCGGTACCGGACGTTCCGGGGCGTCGACCTCCCCGCAACGGGGCCTCACCCGCGAGCCCCCGGACCGCTTGGTCCGGGGGCTCGTTGTGTGCGGGGCGGCATTGACAGCGGGCGGCGTCCGGCTGAATGCTAAGCAAGCGCTTAGTCAACGAGGCCACACCCCGAGGACCCCGAGGAGCCGCCCGATGCCCGAGACCCCCGCCGAGCCGCCCGGGCTGGACCTGGCCCGCCTCCGCGCCCACCTGGACCGGGAGCTGCCCGGCCTCGTCCAGGGCCCGCTGCGGGCCGACCTCGTCGAGGGGGGCCGCTCCAACCTCACGTACGTCCTCACCGACGGCACCCACGGCACCGGCCGCTGGGTGCTGCGCCGCCCGCCGCTCGGGCACGTCCTGGCCACCGCGCACGACATGGGCCGCGAGTACCGCGTCATGACCGCCCTGCGCGACACCGACGTGCCCGTCCCGCGCACCCTGCTGCTCGATCCCGGCACGGACGTGCTCGGCGCCCCCTGGTACCTGATGGAGTTCGTCCCCGGCGTCGCGCACCGGGCCCTCGCCCCGATCGCCGCCCTCGGCGAGCAGCGCGTCCACGCGCTCGGGCGGCGGCTGGTCGACACCCTCGCCGCCCTGCACCGGATCGACCCGGCCGACGTCGGTCTCGCGGACTTCGGCCGCCCCGACGGCTACCTGGAGCGCCAACTGCGCCGCTGGTCCACCCAGTTGGCGAACTCCCGCACCCGCGAACTGCCCGAGGTGGAGCGGCTGCACGCCCTGCTCGCCGAGCGGCGGCCGATCTCCCCGGCGCCCGCCCTGGTGCACGGCGACTACCGGCTGGACAATGTCCTGGTCGGCGACGGCGACGCGATCACCGCCGTGCTGGACTGGGAGATGTCCACCCTCGGCGACCCGCTCACCGATGTCGGCCTGCTGGTGATGTACACCGAGGTCGCCGGCGTCGGCGGCGGCATCATCCCCTCCGCCGCGACCGCCCCCGGCTTCCCGAAGCCGGACGAACTCGTCGCGTACTACGCCGAGTTGACCGGCCGACAGGCCGCCGACCTGGACTGGTACGTCGCCTTCGCCTCCTTCAAACTCGCCGTCGTCGCCGAGGGCATCCACTACCGCTACCAGCAGGGCGGCACGCTCGGCGCGGGCTTCGAGCGGGCCGGCGAGATGGCCCCGATCCTCGCCCGGTACGGCCTGAGCACCCTCAAGGAGCACTGACCGATGGACTTCGCCTACGACGCCCGCACCAACGAACTCCGCGAGCAGCTGCTGGCCTTCATGGACCAGCACGTGCACCCGGCGGAGGCGGCCCTCGCGCAGCAGCTGGCCGACCCGGCCCGCGAGGCCTGGAGCATCCCGCCCGTGGTCGCCGAACTCCAGGCCGAGGCGCGCAAACAGGGCCTGTGGAATCTCTTCCTCCCCGGGGAGCGCGGCGCCGGCCTGACCAACCTCCAGTACGCCCCGCTCGCCGAAATCACCGGCCGCAGCCCGCACTTGGCCCCGCCCGCGCTCAACTGCGCGGCCCCCGACACCGGCAACATGGAACTGCTCGCCCAGTTCGGCACCGCCGAGCAGCGCGAGCGCTGGCTGCGCCCGCTGCTGGACGCCGAGATCCGCTCCGCCTTCGCGATGACCGAGCCCGAGGTCGCCTCCTCGGACGCCACCAACATCGCCACCCGGATCGAGCGCGACGGCGACGAGTACGTCGTCAACGGCCGCAAGTGGTACATCACCGGGGCGATGAACCCGCAGTGCCGGATCCTCATCGTGATGGGCAAGACCGACCCGGCCGCCGAACCGCACCGCCAGCAGAGCATGGTGCTCGTCCCGCGCGACACCCCCGGCGTCACCGTCAGGCGCGGCATGACGGTCTTCGGCTACGACGACGCGGACCACGGCGGCCACGCCGAGGTGCTGTTCGAGGACGTCCGCGTCCCGATCGGGAACCTGATCGGAGAGGAGGGCGCGGGCTTCGCCATCGCGCAGGCCCGGCTCGGCCCCGGCCGGATCCACCACTGCATGCGCGCGATCGGCATCGCCGAGCGCGCCCTGGAGCTGATGTGCCGCCGGGTGAACGGGCGGGTCGCCTTCGGCCGGCCGCTCGCCGAGCAGGGCGTGGTGCAGGACTGGATCGCCGAATCCCGGGTCAGGATCGAGCAGTTGCGGCTGCTGGTGCTCAAGACCGCCTGGCTGATGGACACCGTCGGCAACCGGGGCGCGCACACCGAGATCCAGGCGATCAAGATCGCCACCCCGCGCACCGTCGAATGGATCCTCGACAAGGCCGTCCAGGCGCACGGCGCCGCGGGTGTCAGCCAGGACACCCCGCTCGCGCAGCTCTGGGCCGGCAACCGCACCCTGCGGCTGGCCGACGGACCGGACGAGGTGCACAAGCGCTCGCTGGCCCGGCGCGAGCTGCGGCGGCACCCGTAGGGGTGTCATACCGGAGTACTCAGGGGCAGGTTGGCTCCTGGGTATGACGGCTGCGGTCCGCCTTCGCCCGTACTGTCCTGATCAGCAGGCCAGCAGATCGGCAGGCCAGCAGATCAGCAGGTCAACGGGGACGAGGAGAGACATCATGGGCGGGCGGGGACGGGCCGTGGCGGCGGTACTTCTGGCGGCGACGGCGGTGCTCGGAGTGGCCGGCGCCCCCGGGGCGGTGGCGGCAGCACCGGCGCCCGGGGCGGACGGCGGTGGCGAGCGGCAGGCCCGGGCCTGGCTGCCGGAGCCCACCGGGCCGTACCCGATCGGCACCACCACGCTGCACCTGACCGACACCGGGCGGGAGGACCCCTGGAAGCCCGGGCAGCGCCGCGAGCTGATGATCAGCCTCTGGTACCCGACCGCCCGCCCGGCCACCGGCGCCGACCGCGCCCGCTACATGGACCCCGCGGCCGGCGAACACTTCGGCACCGAGGGCAGCATCGGCCAGGCGAACCACGGCGCCACGCCCGGCCGCACCGACTGGGCGGGCATCCGCACCCACGCCCGATCGGACGCCCCCGCCCTGCCCGGCGGCCCGCGCCCGGTGGTGCTGTACTCGGCAGGCCTCGGCGACCCGCGCACCTGGGGCACCGGCCTGGTCGAGGACCTGGCCTCGCGCGGCTACGTCGTGGTGACGCTGGACCACACCTACGAGGCCTCCGAAGTCGCCTTCCCCGACGGGAATCTGGCCACCTCCGTGTTCCCCGCGCTGGTCGGACAGCCCGGCCTGGACATCGGCGCGGTGCTGCGCAAGTCGATGCAGACCAGGGTGGACGACACCCGCTTCGTACTGGACGAACTCGGCGGCCTGCGCCTGGACCCACGGCTGCCGGTCGGCCTCGCCGCCTCGCTGGACCTCGACCGGATCGGCATGGTCGGCCACTCGGCGGGCGGCTTCACCGCCCTCCAGACCATGCACGACGACCCGCGCATCGCGGCCGGAGTCAACCTGGACGGCCAACTGCACTTCCCCGGGCCGGACGGCCACACCGGGGTGGACCTGCCCAGCGTCGCCCAGGACGGCCTGGACCGCCCGTTCCTGCTGATGGGCACCCGCAACGAGGACTCCGGGGACTACCACCGGCAGCCCGGCTGGGACGCCCTCTGGCAGCACAGCACCGGCTGGCACGCCGACGTCACGCTGAACGGCTCCCGGCACGGCTCCTACACCGACGCGCAGTCCCTGCTGCCCCAGCTCGCCCGGCAGGGCGCGATCACCCCGGAGCGGCTGAGCGCCGACGTCGGCGACATCCGCCCCGACCGGGCGGTGCTCGCCACCCGCTCCTACGTCGCGTCCTTCCTCGACCGCTGGCTGCGCGGACACGACGACCACCTGCTGGACGGGCCCTCGGCGCGCTTCCCGGAGATGGTGTACGAGCGTTAGGCGTACTGACCGCCGGGGAGCGAAGACGAACAGTCGGGAAACTCGCACCCTCCCTCAAGCTCCCGCAATAACCTGTCCGGCATCAGTCCGAGTTGGAGAGGAACGCCATGAACTCACTTGCTGTATACGGACGTTGTGGAGCATCGCTGGCCGCCTGCGTGCTGCTCCTGGCCTCTGGCGGGACCGCCGTCGCCGCCGACAGGGCGCCGGCAGTGGCGGGGGCAGTGGCAGTGGCGGGGGTGGTCACCGTCCCGGTCGGGACCCTGGTCTCCGGGATGGCGGTCAGCCCGGCCGGGGACAAGGTCTACGTCACGGCCGACGGCGCGCTCAAGACCGTCGACACCGGGACGGACACCGTCACCGCGCAGATCCCGCTGGCCAACGCCGAGAGCGACTACCACCAGACCGTGATCAGCCCTGACGGCAGGCGCGTGTACGTCGTGAGCGGTCTCGTCATGAACGTGGTCGACACCACGACCGGCACCCTCCTCGCCGCCGCACCGCTGCCGCCGCAGAACAAGCCCGCCGCCTGGCCCACCGGCCGTACGCACGACATCGCGCTCAGCGCCGACGGCGCGACGGTCTACGTCACCCAGGCCGGCGCGACGGGCTACAACGTGCCGCCGATCCCCCCGCCCGGGGTGCCCGCCGAGACTCCCGGACGGGTGCTGACCTTCTCGACCGCGCAGAACGCGTTCACCGGCGAGGTCGCGCTGCCCGGCAGTTACGCGCAGTCGATCGCCCTGCGGCCCGGCGGTCGCGACGCCTACGTCGCCGCCGGGTCCGGGCTGGTGCACCTCGACACCTCGGGCGCCCCCGGGGCCGCGCCGACCGTGGTCGGCTCGGTGTCGAACCTCCGGCAGGCGATCCGTCAGGCGGCGTTCACCCCCGACGGCACCCACCTGTTCGCCGTCGCCGACAGCGCCGCCAACCAGGTCTTCCCCGTCGACCCCGCCACCGACGCCGCGCAGGCACCCGTCACGCTCGCGCCGGTCGCCTCCGCCGGACTCACCGGTGTCTCCGTCAGCCCGAACGGGACCCGTCTGCGCACCGTTCGGTATGACCGCGATCCGCGGGCGGTCGCGCTGGTGGCCTTCGACACCGCCACCTACGCTCCGGTGCCGACCGAGACGGTCCCCTTCACCCTGGACAGCGTCAGCGACACGGCGGTGAGCGCCGACAGCAGCACCGTCTACGCGTTCGGCTGGCGCAACGCCACCCGCGACACCGCCCTCCAGATCGTCACCCGCTGACCGGAGTCCCCCGCTGACCGGCGGGGGAGCGCCGCCCTCCTGACGAGTACGGACGGAGGGCGGGAACGCGCAGGGCCCTACGGCGGCCTGCGCGTTCCGCGCAGTGCCGGGGCCCTGCCGGCCTTGGCTCCGCCCGGCCCAGGAACACGAGTCCGCCCGCCGCAGCACCTGAACCGCCGCCGGTCGTCAGTCCCCCAGGACGGCGATCCGGCCGGTGCTGCGCCCGGCGGCGACGAGCTCGACGGCGTCGGCGGCCCCGGCGAGCGGCACCCGGGCGCTCACCAGCGGGCGGACCGCGCCCCGGTCGGCGAGCCGGGTCAGCTCGTCATGGGCGGCGCGGACGGCCTGCGGATCGTGGGTGTTGTAGAGGCCCCAGTGCAGGCCGAGGATGGCGTAGTTCTTCACCAGCGCGTGGTTGAGCGCCGGCGCAGGGATCCGGCCGGCGGCGAAGCCGACCACCACGATCCGGCCCTCGAAGGCGACGCACTTGGTGGAGCCGGTGTAGGCGTCCCCGCCGACCGGGTCGAAGACCACGTCCGCGCCGCGCCCGCCGGTGAACTCCTTGACGGCGGCGACGAAGTCCCCGGCCGTCCGGTCCACCACCAGGTCGGCGCCGAGCGCCCGGGCCGCCTGCGCCTTGGCGGGGCCGCCGACCACGGCGACCACCCGGGCCCCGGCGGCCCGGCCCAGCTGGACCGCCGCGCTGCCCACGCCGCCCGCCGCCGCGTGCACCAGCAGCGTCTCGCCGGCCGCCAGCCGGGCCCGGCGGTGCAGGGCGAACCACGCGGTCTGGTAGCCGATGTGCAGCGCGGCCGCCTCGGCGTCGTCCAGCGCCCCGGGCGCGGGGAAGGCGGCCGCCGCGTCCAGCAGGGCGTACTCGGCGAAGGCGCCGTGCGGCAGCACCGGGTTGCCGATCAGCCGCTCGCCCCGCCGCGCGCCGTCCGCCACCTCGCCGCACAGCTCCACGCCGGGCGTGAACGGCAGCGGCGGGCGGACCTGGTACTGGCCGCGCACCATCAGCGCGTCCGGGAAGTTGACCGCGGCGGCCCGCACCCGGACCAGCAGCTGCCCCGGCCCGGCCACCGGCCGCGCCACGTCGTCGGCCAGCCGCATCACCTCGCCCGGCTCGCCGAACTGCTCCACCTGCCAGGCCCTCACAGCGCCTCGCTCCTCTCCAGCCCCTGCTGGAGCCGGTTCATCCCGTTGATCCAGCGGTCCGGTTCGGTGGCCCGGACCCGGTAGTACTCGGCGGTCTCGGGGTGCGGCAGGATCAGGAAGCGGCCCTCGCGCAGCCCGGCCAGCGCCGCCTCGGCGACGTCCTCCGGGTCCAGCGCGGTGGGTGCGAGCAGCGCCTCGCCGACCGCTCCGGTCGAGGCGAGCATGTCGGTGCGCACGCCCTGCGGGCAGAGCGCGTGCACCCGGACGCCGCGGTGGCGGTACGTCGCGGAGAGCCACTCGGCGAAGGCGAGCGCGCCGTGCTTGGTGACCGCGTACGGGGCCGATCCCAACATGGTGAGCAGCCCGGCGGCGGAGACCGTGGCGAGGAAGCGGCCCCCGCCGCGCTCCAGCCAACGGGGGAGCAGCAGTTCGGCGGCCCGGACGTGGGCGAGGACGTTGACCTCCCAGGCGCTCGCCCAGGCCGCGGCGGGCGCGTCGGTCCCGCCGACCGGGGCGACGCCCGCGTTGGCGCACCACACGTCGATCTCGCCGAGCGCGGCCCGGGCCTGCCCGACCAGGGCGGCCAGCCCCTCGGGGGAGGCGGCGTCCCCGGGGGCGGCGGTGCCGCCGCAGTCCCTGGCGACGGCGCGGGCGGCCTCGGCGTCCAGGTCGTTGACCACCACCCGGGCGCCGGCCGCGGCGAAGGCCCGGGCCAGGGCGGCGCCGATACCGCGCCCGCCGCCGGTCACCACCACGCCCTGGCCGGCGAAGTCCGTCGCCGGTGCGTCCGTCGCCGCTGCGTCCGCGTCCGCTGCGTCCGCGTCCGCCGTGCCGCTCACAGGCCGCCGCCGAGGGTGACGCCGCCGTCCACGACCAGGGTCTGGCCGGTGATCC
This sequence comes from Kitasatospora sp. NPDC059812, assembly GCF_042732075.1. Classification (NCBI taxonomy): domain Bacteria; kingdom Bacillati; phylum Actinomycetota; class Actinomycetes; order Kitasatosporales; family Streptomycetaceae; genus Kitasatospora; species Kitasatospora sp. NPDC059812. Next base: position 27,361 of record NZ_JBHWIO010000027.1, on the reverse strand, counting down.
AGGCGGCGTCCGCGGAGAGCAGGAAGGCGACCGCGCCCGCGACGTCCTCGGGCACGCCGAGCCGGCCGAGCGGGTAGGCGGCGGCGACCTGCTCCTCCCGGCCCTCGTACAGGGCCTCGGCGAACCTGGTCTTGACCACGGCGGGGGCGACGGCGTTGACCCGGATGCCCTGGCCGCCCAGTTCGGCGGCGAGTTCGGTGGTGAGCCGGATCAGCGCGGCCTTGCTGACCCCGTACATGCCGATCCCGAGCGAGGAGCGGATGCCCGCGACGGAGGCCACGTTGACCACCGAGCCGCCGTGCTCGCCCATCCAGGCGGCGTGCGCGCGGCGGGTCCAGGCCAGCGGGGCCAGCACGTTGACGGCGAGGATCTTGGCGGCGGCGGCCTCGTCGGCGTCGAGGACCGGGCCGTAGAGGGGGTTGATGCCGGTGTTGTTGACCAGGTGGTCGAGCCGGCCGAAGGCCTCCAGGGTGCGGGCGACGGCCTCCTCCTGGTGGACCGGGTCGTCGGTCCTGCCGGCGACGGCGATGGCGTTCTCCGGCCCGCCCAGGTCGTGGACGGCCTCGGCGAGCGGCTCGGGGTTGCGGGCGGTCAGGCAGACCTTGGCGCCGCGGGCGACCAGCTCGCGTGCGATGCCGAGGCCGATGCCCCGGCTCGATCCGGTGACGACGGCCACCCGGCCCTTGAAGGAGTACGCCACGGAGGGTCCTGCCTTTCGCGCGGAACGTTCGACGGGGGTGCCGGGTGGGCGCAGGCGCCGGTTCGGCGGGGATGCCCGGTCGGCGGGTGTGCCGGTCCACCGGCTGACTAAGCGCTTGCTCAGCATGATGTCGGTGCGGGAGCCTGTCAACAGTCCGTCGACCGGGCGGCGGGAATGTGTGTACGAGTTCTCTGGGAGGATGGCGCCATGACCAGCACGCCCATCGCCGACCTCTGGCGCACCCTGCCCGGCGGCGCCGACTCCCGCCCCGAGGCGGCGTACCGGCTGCTCCAGGCGGCCGTCGAATCCTTCGCGGAGCGCGGTTTCCACGCCACCACCACCCGGGACATCGCCACCGCCGCCGGGATGAGCCCGGCGGCGCTGTACATCCACTACCAGTCCAAGGCCGCGCTGCTGGCCGAGATCAGCCAGGCCGGGCACGCGGCCACGCTGGAACTGGTCCGGGCGGCGGCGGCCGGTGAGGGCGGCCCGGTGGACCGGATGCGCCGGCTGGTCGAGGAGTTCACCACCTGGCACGCCCGGGCCCGCACGGTCGGCCGGGTGGTCAACTACGAGCTGCACGCGCTGCCCGAGGACGCCTACGCGGTGGTCGCGGCGCTGCGGCTGGACATCGAGCGCGAGGTCAGCGCGCTGATCGAGGCGGGCGTGGCGGCCGGCGCCTTCCAGGTGTCCGAAGTCCGGACGGCGGCCCGCGCGGTCACCTCGCTGGGCATCGACGTCTCCCGCTGGTTCACCGACCGCTCCACCGAGACGCCTGATGAACTCGGCCGCCGCTACGGCGAGTTGGTGCTGCGGATGCTCGGCGCCCGGGTCTGATCCGCCGGTCCGCCCGGCGACCGGTAAGGTGACAACTCAGTTGCCATGTGCTCCGAGGAGGACCGATGACGCGTCAGACCGGTGAGGTGCCCGCCCTGTTGGCCGAAGCCTGGGTCTCCTGGGCGGAACGCGGCGCGGCCCTGGACGATGCGTCGTGGGGGCTCGCCACCCGGCTGCCCGGCTGGACCGTCCGGGATCTGTACGCCCACGTGGCGCCGGTGCCGGAGATGTTCGCCGGGCTGCGCGGGGCCCTGGTGGACGGCCCGGCCGAGGTGACCACCGGGGTCGGCATCCTGCAGGCCTACAACCGGCCGGGCGGGATCGCGCACACCGCCGCCGGGCAGGTCGCCGAGGCGGCGAAGCAGACCGCCGCGGCTGCCGAACCGGCCGTGCTGGTCGCCCGCTTCGGGGCCGAGGGCCCGGCGGCCCTGGCCGGCATCGCCGACCTGCCGCCCACCGCCGCGGTGGCCCACCCGCTGCTCGGCTCGGTGACGGTCGGCGCGCTCGGCGAGGTGGCGCTGATGGAGGCGACCGTCCACCTGCTCGACCTGATCGCGACGATCGGCGGCCCGTTGCCGTCCGACGGCGCCCTGCACTTCACCCGCACCCTGCTCGCCGAGGTCGCCGACCCGGCGGCCTTCATCGAGGCGGCAGCCGGTCGCGGCACCACGCCGGTCCTGCCCGTCATCCGCTGACACCGGGGCGCGGCGCGTAGGCCGCGACGGCGGAGCCGGGCTCGGGGTGGACGGCGGCCGGGCCCGCGCTCCCGCCGGGCGGGCCCGCGGGGGCCGTCGCCGCAGGTCCTGCGGCTCGGGGCCGGTTCGCGGGCTGTGGCACGATGCCCGCAGGCCGGTCACCAGGGACGGCCCGCGCCACGCCGCAGGCACGAGCGGCGGGCGGTTCCACCGCACGCAGAATGAGGACCCGCCATGTCCGAGACCATCCCCAGCCACGCCCGGCCCACCGGGCAGCCCGCCTTCCGCCCCGCCACGCTCGCCGACGTACCGGCGCTGGTCGAACTGGTCGAGTCCGCCTACCGCGGCGACGCCAGCCGGGCCGGCTGGACCACCGAGGCGGACCTGCTGGAGGGCCAGCGCACCGACGCCGAGGGCGTCGCCGCGGTCATCGGCCGCTCCGACGGGGTGCTGCTGGTCGCCGAGCGGGACGGCCAGCTGGTCGCCTGCTGCCAGCTGGAGCACCGCGGGGACCGTGCGTACTTCGGCATGTTCTCGGTGCGCCCCGGGCTCCAGGGCGGCGGCCTCGGCCGGGCCGTGCTCACCGAGGCCGAGCGGCTGGCCGGCGAGGAGTGGGGTGTGGGCGAGCTGGAGATGACCGTGATCGAGCAGCGCGCCGACCTGATCGCGTGGTACGAGCGGCGCGGCTTCCGCCGGACCGGGGTCTTCACGCCGTTCCCGTACGGCGACGAGCGTTTCGGCGTCCCGCTGCGCCCTGACCTGCGGTTCGAGAAGCTGACGAAGGTGCTGACGAAGGCGCTGAAGGAGTCGCTGGGGGAGGCCTGACCGCAGGGGCGCGGGCCGGCGCTGCTCGGGGTCGAATCCATGATCGCTTGACGGTTCGTCGGTACGTGATGACATGTCAAGTCATTGACCAGGGGCGATGCGGAGATGTCATACCTCGTTCATGATTGGTCTAGGCCAATGTGAGAGGCTGAGGGCGAACGGCCACGTTCCGTCCCATGCCCAGGGGGGCCACTTCCGCATGCCCGTACTCCATGGCACCGCCATGCCCGCGCCCGTCCCCGGCCCGCGCCGGATCCCCGCGGACCCCGACCTCCGCCTGCCCAGCCCGCCCGACGACGAGGAGCTCTACTGGTACTTCGGCCCGCAGCGCCGCTGGGTGCTGCTCTGCGCCACCCTCTCCTACGCGGGAGCCACCGCCACCCTCGGCCTGTTCGCCCTCAGTCGGCCGTTGCTCTGGCCCTTCCTGGTGCTCACCGTGCTCAACGCGGCCACCTGGCTGCTCTCGCTCACCGACGGCCAGCGCGCCCGCCGCTACACCCGCGACTCGCACGATCTGCTGATGCGCGCCTGGCAGCCCGCCCGCCACCCGAGCGTCGACCTGCTGCTGCCGACCGCCGGCGAGCCGCTGGCCGTCCTGGAGAACGCCTACCGCCACACCGTCGCCGTCCAGTGGGCCGGCGCGCTGACCGTCATCGTCCTCGACGACGCCGCCCGCCCCGAGGTGCGCGAACTCGCCGAGTCCTACGGCTTCCAGTACCGGGCCCGCCCCGACCGCGGCCGGTTCAAGAAGGCCGGCAACCTCAACCACGGCCTGGCCGAGGGCAACGGCGAGATCGTCGCCGTCCTGGACGCCGACTTCTGCCCCCGCCCCGACTTCCTGCACCACCTGGTGCCCTACCTCGACAACCCCGAGGTCGGCATCGTGCAGAGCCCGCAGTGCTTCGACACGGACGCCGACATGTCCTGGCTCGAACGCGCCGCGGGAGCCACCCAGGAGATCTTCTACCGCTGGATCCAGCCCTCCCGGGACGCGCAGGACGGCACCGTCTGCTGCGGCACCAACGCCCTCTACCGCCGCGCCGCACTCATGCGCGTCGGAGGCTTCGCCGAGATCGACCACAGCGAGGACCTCTACACCGGCCTCTCGCTCGCCCGCGCCGGGTGGACCACCCGGTACGTGCCCGCCCTGGTCGCCAAGGGCATGTCGCCCACCGGCCTGCCCGCCTTCATCAGCCAGCAGTACCGCTGGTGCCTCGGCTCCCTGGCGCTCGTCCGCGACCCGGACTTCCGCCGCGGACCGCTCCCTCGCTCCGCCCGGCTCTGCTTCTGGAACGGCATCCTCGGCTACGTCACCAGCGCGGTGAACGTCTTCGCGGTCCCGCTGCCCGCCCTGATCATGCTGTTCTTCGCCCCCGGTGAGATTCAGCCGTGGCAGGTGCTGCCGTTCCTGCCGCCGATCTGGGTCTCGCTTGTCCTGCTGCCCGCGATGTCCCGCACCCGCTGGCGCTTCGAGGTCACCCGGGTCCAACTCCTCGGCGGGCTCTGCCACGTGGTCGCCATCGCGCACGCGCTGCGCCGCCGCAGTGCCGACTGGGTGCCCACCGGCGCCGTGTCGGGCGGCAGTTCACTGGCCAAGGCGGTCGCCCGGATCGGCGTCGGCTGGCTGGGGTTCGTCGTCCTCGCGGGCATCGCCGGACTCGTGCGCGCGGCCATGCTGTACGGCTGGCAGCCCTTCTGGGCGCTCACCGCGCTGCTCGCGCTCACCGCGTACACCATGATCCCGCTGATCCGGTCCCTGTGGCCGCTCCTGCGCGGTGGCAACGGGGCCGCCGTCGGAGAGGTCGCCCCGCCCGTGCGGCGCCGGTCCGACCTGGGCTTCGGCCACGCGGAGGCCGTCGCCGTCACCGCCGTGCTGCTGCTCTGCGGACTGCTGGCCTCCGGCTGGGCCGACCCGCTGATCTTCTGACGCTCCGTCAACTTCGCTCCGTCAACTTCATGAGCTCCACCAATTCCTGACGTCAAAGTCGATGTCTGACGACCCATCAACTTCGTTCGGATCCACCGCGTTTCCCAGCGCGTCGCCCCACCGGCGCGGATGCGCCGCCCGGCCGCCCCATCGGCCCGGCGGTCCCGACCACCCGCTGCCTGCCCCTGCGAGGAGCACCGCCGTGTCAACGGCCGTACCACCACCGTCGTCGTCCACGTCCTCCCCTGCCGCCACCGCCTCGGCCGAACTGCTGCCCGGCGTCGTCCGAATGGACCGGCAGGCCGCGCCCGAGCGGCGCCCCTCCGCAGAAGCCGTCGCACCGCCGCAGGCCCAGCGGCGCACCGGCTTCCGCCCCGACATCGAGGGCCTGCGCGGCGTCGCCGTCCTCTCCGTCCTCGCCTACCACGCCGCCGTTCCCGGCTTCGCGGGCGGCTACGTCGGCGTCGACGTCTTCTTCGTCATCTCCGGCTTCCTCATCACCGGACTGCTGCTCGGCCGCCCGATCGGCCTGTGGGACTTCGCCGCCCGCCGCGCCCGCCGCATCCTGCCCGCCGCCGCCACCGTCCTGGTCGCCACCGCCGTCGCCGGCGGCGCGCTGCTCGACCCGCTGCGCGGCACCGACCTCGCCCGCGACCTGATCGCCTCCGCCGGACAGGTCGTCAACTGGCGCTTCGTCGGCCAGCAGACCGACTACCTGGCCGCCGAACACGCCCCGAGCCCGCTCCAGCACTTCTGGTCGCTCGGCGTGGAGAACCAGTTCTACCTGCTGTGGGGCGTTCTGCTGCTCGGCCTCGCCCGCTTCCTGCACGGCCGCCGCCGCACCGTCGCGATCACCCTGGCCACCACGGCCATCGGCGCGGTCTCGCTGCTGCTGTGCGTCCGGTGGACGGCGACCTCGGCGCCGCTCGCCTACTTCTCCACCGGCAGCCGGCTCTGGGAGTTCGCGGCCGGCGCGTGCGCTGCGCTGCTCGGCGGCGCCCTGGCCGGCCGTGTGCAGCGGCGCGGGACGGCCTGGTCGCTGCGACTGCTCGGCTGGGCCGGCGCCGCCGCCGTCCTCGCGTCGATCCTGCTCTACGACCGGAACACCCCCTTCCCCGGCACCGCCGCGCTGGTGCCCGTCCTCGGCGCCGCCGCCGTCCTGCTCGCCGGCCCCGCCCACCGCGCGCTCGGCGCCACCGACGCCGGACGCCTCCTCGACAACCGGCCGCTGCGCGCCGCCGGTCGCCTGTCGTACGCCTGGTACCTCTGGCACTGGCCGGTGCTGACCATCGCCCAGGCCCGCTACGGCGCCCTGCCCTGGACCACCCTGGCCGCCCTCGCCGCAGCCAGCGCGCTGCCCGCCTGGCTCACCATGCGGCTCGTCGAGCAGCCGCTGCGGTACGGCAGCAGCCCGGCGCCGCGCCGGGGCCTCGCGGTCGGCGCCAGCGCGCTCGTCATCCCGCTGATCGCCGCACTCACCCTCGGCGGCGGCACGGTCCGCGCCCTCGGCGGCACCGCCGACACCCCCGCCGCAGCCCCGGCCGGGGCCCCGACCGGCCCCACCCTGCTCGCCCCCGGTGCGCGGGTGCTCGGCCTGACCCCCTCGCTGGCCCGCGCCCGGGAGGACTTCCCGCCCGGCAAGGGCTGCGAGATCCCGCTGAACGCCGACAGCAGCCCGCGCTGCCTGTTCGGCGCCGAGGACAGCCCCGACCGGATCGTGCTGCTCGGCGACTCGCACGCCGGCCAGTGGATATCGTCCGCACTCGCGATGGCCGAGCAGCGGCACTGGGCCCTGGAGGTCCTGGTCAAGCCCGGCTGCCCGCTCGCCACCCTCACCGTGCGCAACAACGTCCTCGGCCGCACCTTCGAGGAGTGCGACCGCTGGCGCGAGAACACCCTCACCCGGCTCACCTCCGGGCCCAGGCCGCGCCTCGTCCTGATGGCCGGCCTCAACAGGTACGGCAGCCAGGAGGAACGCACCCAGGGCTGGACCCGCACCCTGGACCGCCTCGCCGCCGTCGGCGCCCCGCTCGCCTACCTCGGCGACACCCCGATGCCCGGCAAGGACATCCCGACCTGCCTCGCCGCCTCCGACGGCCGCTCGGACGCCTGCTTCTTCCCGCGCGACACCGCCTTCGAACCGGATCCGATGCTCGACGGCGGCCTCGCCGCCCGCTACGGCGTCCGCACCCTCGACCTGGGCCCGCTGCTGTGCCCCGGCAGCGGACCGGACTGCCCGGCGGTGCTGGAGGGCGTGGTGCTGTACCGCGACACCGGCCACATCACCGACACCCTGGCCCGCGTCCTGGCGCCGCGCCTGGACAAGGGAATCCTGGAGGCGGCCGGGTAGCGCGGCTCCGCCACCTGGGGCGGGCCCCCCCGGGCCGGGGGGGGGGGGGGGGGGGGGGGGGCGGGCGCGGGGGGGGGGGGGGGGGGGGGGGGGGTTAGCGGGG
>NZ_JBHWIO010000027.1:0-19914 GCF_042732075.1 Kitasatospora sp. NPDC059812 | reverse complement strand
CCCGCTCGCGGCGCGCCCCCGCCCAAGGGCAATCGGCGGGGGGGGCCGCGGCCCGCCCCCCCCCCGGGGGGCCCCCCCCGCGGTACCCCGCGGGGGGGGCGCCCTCGTCGTGCGGGTGCGGGTGTGGCCGCGCAGGCGTTTTCTCAGCCGTAGATGCTGTGGCAGAGGCGGGCCTGCTCCGAGCCCGCGGGCCAGCGGCCGACGCGTTCGGCCTGGTCGCAGATGCCGCCCGGGCCGAGGGTGGGTAGCGCCGCGCCGGTAGCCGGAGCCGCCGGGGTGGCGCCGGCCGGGGCGGGGGCGCCGTGGGTCGACGGCGAGGGGCGCGCGGTGCGGCCGGGCTTCGGGTGCGCGGTCGCCGCGTGCTGGGCGTCGGCCGGCTCGTCCTCGTTCGGCGCGGCCGCCGCCGTGGCCGTGGCCAGGGCCGGGGCCGGTCGGGCGCGCTCCGGCGTGGGCGGCGGGAGCGGGGACGGCGCGGGTGTGGTGGGGAGCGGCGAGAACGCGGGCGGGTCCGGCGCCGTCGGGTCGGACGCGGAGGGGGAGGTGTGTGGCAGGGCCACCACGTCCAGTTCGTCTCCCGTCCCCGGCCCGCACATCGCCAGGACGGCGGCGAGGACGGAGACTGTCCCGATGGTCGCGGCGGCCCACACCTTCCGCGACCGCCGCGACGCCGGTGCGGGCGGCCGAACGGGGGCCGGCGCGAACGCGGTGGGTACCGGGGGTGGCTGCCAAGCGTCCTGCGGCCACTGCCACTGTCCTCCGGTGGACTGCCCAGTCATGTTGTCGTCCTTCCAGCGCCGAACCCCCCGTCGAATCCCCCGCCATGCCTTCCCCGTGCTCAACGAGCGCGCCGACGCCGGGACATGACCCGGAAGAGGGGTCTGGAGGGGCGCCGATTGCCGCCGCGCCACATGCTGGGGGGCATGGAGACCAACAGCACGTCCAAGCACCTGGTCGAGGTGGCCGACTTCCGGACCGACAGCCGCTACCGCCTGGTCCACTTCGAGGGCCACGGCTGGGAGCCGCTCGCCCCCGAGGAGTTCGAACCCCGGATCCACCAGCTCTTTCCGGACCTCGACCCGCGAGATCCGGTCCGCGTCCACTGGGCGGATCGCCCCTGGGAGTGGCCCCTCTGGCACCCCGGCGAGGCGTGAGCCGCGCTTTCGTTACGCTGTCCGGGTGAGCGTGGATCATTTCTGGCGCCGCCTGCCCGGCCAGGAGGTCGACACCTGCTCGCCGACGGAACTCGGCGAGCTCGTCCCCGACCGGCAGGACGTCCGCTACGGCCAGCTGGCCTCCGCCGGACTCCTCCTCGGCGTGCGGAGCACCGCCCGGCTGATGGAACTGGCCCTCACCGAGAACGGCCTGCACCCCGACCCGGCCGCCCGCCTGCCCGTGTACGGCGGCGAGCGCCGCGAACCCGACGCCGCGCAGACCGATCCGCTGGTGCTGAGCCCCGCGCAGGTCGCGGCCGCCTTCACCTTCCTGCGCGACTCGGCGCTCGGCGAACTCGTGCGCCAGCAGGACACCGTGCTGGCCCGGACGGTCGCGCGCCTCGGGTACCCGACGCCGTGGTCCGAGACGTGGGCGACCCGGGTGGTCGCCGACCTGCGGGAGCTGCGGGACTTCTTCGCCGACGCGGCGGCGGCCGGTGACGCGGTGGTCGTCCGGGACCGGAAGGCATGATCGGGGTGACCGGGGCGGCGGACACGAACGGGGTGGACGAGTTGGACGAGTTGGACGGGGTGGAGGACGTGAACGGGGTGGACGAGTTGGACGAGTTGGACGAGGCGGAAGGCCTGAACGGGCTTTCGAGCACTGCCGGTTACGCCGAGGCGGCGGAGGAGCTCGCCGTCCAGTACGAGAGCGTGACCTTCGCCGAGGTCCACGCGGACCTGCTGCACAGCTACCCGCCCCCGCCCGCCGCCGTCCTCGACGTGGGCGCCGGCACCGGGCGGGACGCGGCCGCCCTCGCCGCCCTCGGCCATCCGGTGGTGGCCGTCGAGCCGACCGCCGAACTCCGTTCCGTCGCCGAGCGGTTGCACGCGGGCTCCGGCGTGCGCTGGGTCGCCGACGAGCTGCCCGAGCTGCCGCAGCTGAGCGCAGGCACCGAACGCTTCGACCTCGTCCTGCTGACCGCCGTGTGGATGCATCTCGCCCCTGCCGAGCGGGCGTTGGCGATGGCCGCCCTCGGCCGACTGCTCGCCCCGGGCGGGCGCCTCGCCCTGACCCTGCGCCACGGCCCCGTCCCGCCGGGCCGCCGGATGTTCGACGTTCCGCCCGAGGAGACCGTCGCGCTCGCCGCCGCCCGGGGCCTGCGGCTGCTCCATCGCGCCGAGCGCGGCGACCTGCACGGCCGGTCCGGCGTCCGCTGGACGAGCCTGGTCTTCGGGTAGGTCGCCCTCCTGGCGTCCGGGCCGCGCTCGCGCGGTGCGGGGGTCAGTTCACGTCGACATTGTCGAAGAGTTCGAGCATCTGCGTGAGGACGTGCACGCAGGCGGTCAGGTCGGCGTCGGTCAGCTTGCCGCCGACCTGGCGGAGCAGGGCGTGCTCGCGGGCGCTCGCCGCGGAGACGGCGGCCCTGCCGTGGCCGGTCAGCCGGATCAGCGAGGACCGCTGGTGGGCGGGGTTCGGGGTGATCTCGACCAGGTCCAGGGCTGCCGCGTCGTTGACCATGCGTTGCACGAACTGCCTGCTCAGCGCCTGTGCGCGGCCCATCTGAGGGACGGTCATGGGCCCGTGCTCCGCGAGCAGGAGCAGCACGGCGCGCACGCCGACGGACAGCCCCTCGATGGGAGCCGCGAGTTCCACCGTGCGGAGCACCCGTCGGTACAGCGGGCCGACCAGGTCGAACACGTCCATGAGCCGGTGGGCGAGGACGTCGGGCGGGAGCGGGGCATCGGTATCGGTCACCCCGCCATCATGACACCCGGGTTGCCAATCCCTGCCGTGGAGGAACCGCGTGGAGGGAACCGTTCGCCGCCGCCGGCTGAACCGCCCCGGCGTCCTGTGCCGGGCTCACCGGGGGTTCACCGGGGCGGGGCGCCGAAGTCCTCGGCGACCAGCCGGTCGGCCCAGTGCCGGAGGGCCGGGGCGAGGGGCGGGTGGACCAGGCCGGCGGCGGTGGCGAGGTGGTCGGCGGAGGTGGTGTCGTAGCGGTCCTCGGAGAGGAAGCCGAGGGTCTCCGGGTCGGCGCCGGTGAGGGCGCGGGGGAGGCGGCGGACGATGGCGACGGGCGCCAGGCCGCGGGGCGGGCGGACGCCGAGGTGGGCGGCGAGCAGGGCGATCAGGTCCGGGAGGACGGGGGTGGCGGGGTCGAGGACGGTGTGGGCCACCACGGCGGAGCCGTCGGGCGTGGGAGTGGCGTCGGGGGTGGCGGAGCGGTCAGGTGTGGGAGTGGCGGCGCTGTCGTGGGCGGGGACGGCGGCGAGGAAGCGGGCCAGGTGGTCGACGGTGACCACGGGCAGGAAGGTGCGGCGGGTGCCGGGCAGCAGCGGCAGGCGGCCGCGGTGGAGCTGGCGGACGAACTGGGCCAGGCCCAGGTACTGGCCGGCCTCGCCGGTCCGCGAGTGGCCGATGACGCTGCTGGGGTTGACGGTGGTGAGCGGGACGCCGAGTCGGGGCGCGGTGACCCGGACGGCGGCGTCGCCGAGCAGCTTGGAGGCCTCGTACGCGCCGAGGCGTGCGTAGGCGGCGGTGGTCGCGCGGGGGCTGGGCGGGTACTGCGGCTGCGGGTCGCGGCCGACGCGGTAGCCGGAGAGGTGGACCAGGCGGCGCAGCCGGGGCCGGGTGGCGGACCAATGGAGGGCGTGCAGGGCGCCGTGGACGTTGGCGGGTTCGGCCTGGGCGCGGGTGAGGCCGAACTGGTAGCGGGCGGCGAGGTTGTGGACGTCGCGGACCTCGGTGAGCCGGGCGTCGTCCTCGGGGGAGAGGCCGAGGCCGGGGCGGGTGAGGTCGGCGGCGACGGTGGTCAGCGCGGTGTCGTCGGCGCCGTGGGCGCGCAGCCAGTGGCGCAGCTCGGTGTCACGGCCGGCGCCGCGCACGGCGGCGGCCACGGGCTCGCCGTGGGTGAGGAGTTCGAGGACGAGCCAGCGGCCGAGGAAGCCGGTGGCGCCGAGGACGAGGGTGCGGGGCGGTGGCGGGAGGGGCGGCATGTGGCAACTCCTGGAGTTGGAATCTGTAGACCGGTCTGCATATTTTTCGGACACGAGAAAACCTCGGGCACAGGAGAATTCGGGCACAAGGAATCGGAAGGAGGGGCGGAGCCGCGCACCGGTCGGCGGCGGCTCCGCTTCCGCGAAGCCCTACGGGGTGCGAGCGGCCGGCTTGGCGCCGAGCAGGTGGCGGACGGCGTGCAGCGCGTGGTCCAGCGGCTCGCGGCTGCGCCGGACCGACGCCAGCAGGACCGCGCCTTCCATCAGCGCCAGTGCCTGCCCGGCCGCCGTCGCGGCCTCGGCCGGCTGGAAGCCCTCGGCCTCCAGTCGGCCGGCCAGCACGCGCTGCCAGCTCTCGTACACCTCCGCGCAGACGGCGCGCAGCGGCTCGTTGGTGCCGGCGACCTCCAGGGCGACGATCGCGATCGGGCAGCCCTTGGTGTAGTCGGAGCGCGCCAGTCGCTCGGCGAAGACCTCGGTGAGCCGCTCGGTGAGCGCTCCGCTGTCGGCGCCCTCGGCGGCCAGCGCGGCGAGCAGGTCCTCGACCTCCTGCCCGGCCTGGGCGAGGGAGGCGGCGACCAGTTGGTCCTTGCCCTCGGGGAAGTGGAAGTAGAGCGAGCCGCGCGGTGCGCCCGTCGCGGCCACGATCTGGTTGAGGCCGGTCCCGAAGTAGCCCTGTGCCTCGATCAGCGTCCGGGTACCGGCGATCAGCCGGGCCCGGGTCTCCTCACCTTTGACTCCCATGCGGAAAACAATAGACCGGTCTGCATATTCCTGTCGACGGGCCTCAGCGCTGGGCCTCAGTACCGGGCCTCCGCGTCGGGCGGGACGGCCTGTCGGCGTCCGTCGCCCGTCAGCCCGCTGCCATCCGGCGCGGCCTCGCCGTGGCGGGTCAGGTAGCGGTAGCGGGTGGCGGACTCGGCCATGCTCCGGGACTCCCTCGTTCGTGTCGGCGTGCGTGCTCTCGTGCTCGCCGGTGATCCTGAGCTCGTCCCGGAGCGGTGCCGCCGCGGCCCTGCCCGGTTCCGGGTCAGCCCGTGTGCGCCCCCTGAAGCAGCGCCAACTCCTCCGGGGAGAGGCGCAGGGCCCCGGCGGCGATGTTGTCCTCCAGGTGCGCCAGGTCGCCGGTGCCGGGGATGGCCAGGACGTGCGGGCCCTGGTGGAGCGTCCAGGCGAGGCGGACCTGGGCCGGGCCGACCCCGCGCGCCTGCGCCACCGCCCGGACCTGGGCCGGTTCGGCGCCGCCCGTGCCGGACTCCCGCCCGGCTCCGGCGATCGCGTAGAACGGGACGAAGGCGATGCCCTGCTCGCCGCAGAGCCGCAGCACGGCGTCCTGTTCGGGCGAGGCGCCGATGCCATACGGGTTCTGCACGCACACGACGGGCGCGACGGCCTGCGCCTCGGCGAGCTGGTGCGGGTGGATGTTGGAGAGGCCGAGGTGGCGGATCAGCCCGGCCTGGCGCAACTCGGCGAGGGCGCCGAAGCGTTCGGCGATCGAGTCGGTGCCGACGATCCGCAGGTTCACCAGGTCGAGGTGGTCGCGGCCGAGTTGGCGCAGGTTCTGCTCGACCTGGCCGCGCAGCCGCTCCGGGGTGCGGGCGTGTTCCACCCACTCGCCGTCGAGTCCGCGGCCCGGGCCGACCTTGGTGGCGATCACCAGGTCGTCGGCGTACGGCGCGAGCGCCCGGTTGATCAGCTCGTTGGCGGAGCGCAGCGGGGAGAAGTAGAAGGCGGCGGTGTCGAGGTGGTTGACGCCCAGTTCGACGGCGCGCCGCAGCACCCGGACGGCCTGCTCGCGGTCGCGCGGTACGGCGTCGGGGACGAGCGCCCGGCCGGTCTGCGGCAGGCGCATGGTGCCGAAGCCGATCCGGTGGACGGTGCGGTCGCCGAGCGTCCAACTGCCGGAGGCGGCGGCGGTGACGGCGGCTGGGGCGCCGGCGGGGGCGGGGGTGGTGCCAGAAGTCATGCCGTCATGATCGCCACTGCCCTGCCCTGACCGCCAGCGATTCGGGAATGTACGAATCCCCGCGGAATCCCCGCGGAATCCACGGGGGCGGAGGTGACGGCGGGCTGCTGTCCACGGGGGAGGGCGCCGTGACGGCGGACCTGTCGGGACTGTGACAACCGTCATGCCGTTTCCATGATCACCCGCCCTGGTCCGGGGCCCCGCCCGGCCGGGATGATGGGGCTCGTCGACGGGCGGGAGCGCCCGGGGTCGGGTGAACGGGGGGTCGGCGATGTCGCCGCACGAGATCGGGTTGTACGCGAGCGCTGCCGTGGTGGTCAGCGTGGGACTTCAGGCGCTGGCGCTGGCCGGCTCCGCCGCCGGCCCGGGAGCCGGCGCTCCGGCGGGCGCCGGACCGGGCGAGGTGCTCGCCGTGGTCCGGGCCGCCCTGGCACGGCGGCCCCGGGTCACCCTCGCACTGTTCGCGCTGATGGCGGTGATGGCCGTGCTCCAGTACGCCGTGCCCACCCTGGTCGACGATCTGATGCGGCAGCCGGGTGCGCTGTCCGACGGGCAGTGGTGGCGGGCCGGGACGGCCCTGCTGGTGCAGTCCTCCGGGATCGCGCAGATCGCGATGAACCTGCCGGCCCTGCTCGTGGTCGGCGCCGTCGCCGAGTCGGTCCTCGGATGGTGGCGGACCCTGGCCGTCTTCCTCGCCAGCGGCGTCCTCGCCCACGTGGTGAGCCTGGCCGGCTGGTCACCGCGCGGCGGCGGCGACTCCGTGGCCGTCTGCGGCCTGCTCGGCGCCCTGGCCGTCATCTGCCTGCTGCGCGGGAGCGCCCTGGGCCTCACGTTCAAGCGCACCTGGTACCTGCTGCTCATCCCCGCGGCCGGTCTGTTCCTGTGCGCGCTCCGGAACAACCACGGCGTCGGCCTGGTGGCGGGCTGCCTGCTCGGTCTGGTGCTCGCCGCCGGGACGAGGACCAGGCCGACCGGGCAGCCCGCCGCGGCGTGACGGGGGGCCGGTCCACCTCCGGGGGCCGATCCCGCAGACCCGCAGACCCGCAGCTCGGACCGGGGCCTGGCACGCCGGGCGCCGACCGGCGTCTGGGAGAGTGCGGGCATGACACTTCGGACCCTTCGGTGCGCCGTCCTCGACGACTTCCAGGGCGTCGCCACCAGCATCGTCGACTGGTCCCCGGTCTCCGACCGGGTGGCGGTGACCGCCTTCTCCGAGCACTTCGGGTCGGAGGACGAACTCGCCGCCGCCCTGGCCGACTTCGACTTCGTCGTGACCCTGCGCGAGCGGGTGCCGTTCCCGGCCTCGCTGTTCGCCCGGCTGCCGAGGCTCAGGCTGCTGGTCGCCTCGGGCATGCGGAACTCGGTGATCGACTACGCGGCCGCCGAGGCGCACGGCGTGACGGTCTGCGGGACGGCCAGCTCCTCCACCCCGCCGGTCGAGCTGACCTGGGCGCTGCTGCTCGGCCTGGCCCGCGGCATCGTGCCGGAGAGTACGGCGCTGCGCGAGGGTGGTCCCTGGCAGAGCACCGTCGGCGCCGACCTGCACGGGCGGGTGCTCGGGCTGCTGGGCTTGGGGAAGATCGGCGGCCTGGTCGCCCGGGTCGGACTGGCCTTCGGCATGGACGTGCTGGCCTGGAGCCAGAACCTCACGGACGAGCGTGCCGCCGAGGTCGGCGTGCGCCGGGCCGCCGGCAAGGAGGAGCTGTTGAGCGGCGCCGACTTCGTCTCTATCCACCTCGCCCTGGGCGAGCGCACCCGGGGACTGCTCGGCGAGGCCGAACTCGCCCTGATGAAGCCCGAGGCGTACCTGGTGAACACCTCCCGGGCGGCGATCGTCGACCAGGACGCGCTGCTGGCCGCGCTCACCGGGGGCCGGATCGCGGGCGCCGCCGTGGACGTTTTCGACGTCGAGCCGCTGCCCGCCGACCACCCGCTGCGCACCGCGCCCCGGCTGCTGGCCACCCCGCACCTGGGGTACGTGTCGCGCGACAACTACCGCCGCTACTACGGCGAGGCGGTCGAGGACATCGCGGCCTACCTGGCCGGCGAGCCGATCCGCCGCCTGGGCTGACCCATGGCCTGGGCTGACCCACGGGCCGGGCTGACCCACGGGCCGGGCCCGGGCCGGCCCTCGTGGCGGCGTCCGCCCGCCGGGCGCCGCCCGGCCGCATACTGGCCGCGTGACGAGCGGAGACGGTGCCCGGGGTGCGGGCCGGCGCGGTGTGCTGAGGGCGGGTGCGGCCGCGCTGCTGCTGGGCGCGGCGGGGTGCGGGAGCGGGGCCGGGCGGCCCGCGGTGACGACGGGTCCGGCCGGCACACCGACGGAGACGTCGACGTGGACGGTGGCCCCGACGCCGACGGGGACACCGACGGTCTCCGCCCTGCCGAACCCCGCGCTCTGGCAGCCCGGCCCGTCCGAGGTGCAGCCCGACGTCAAGCGCCGCGCCGTCGAGCTGGTCGCCGCGCTCGGCGCCTGGCCGCCGGGCGGGCAGGGCGTGGAGGCGGCCCGGGCCCGGGTGGCGGCGCTCGGCCTGCCGCCCGAACTGGCGGACCGGGCCGGGCCGCTGGCCCCGGCGGCCGCCGAGGCGAGCCTGGAGGTGGTCGACGCCCAGTACGGCGGGATCCTCGCGGACTCGGCGAGCGTGCTGGTGGTCTGCCGGCAGTGGACCCGCCGGGCCGATGGCTCGGTCGCCGAGGGCGGCACCACGGTGGATGTCCGGCTGAGCCGGGCCGCGCCGCGCTGGACCGTCACCGCCCTGAACCCGGGGGAGCCGGGCCCGGCCGCCGCCTCACCCGCCCCGGCGGTGGCGCAGGTGCTGGCCCAGCCGAGGATCGAGCTGCCGCCCGAGGCGGCCGCCGACCTGCGCAGCGGCACCGTGCACGACAGCGTGCTGGCGGCGATGCTCCGGCTGGCCGGCCCGTACACGCTGTCGGTGAGCGTGGTGCGGACCGGCCACCCGTTGGACGTCTTCGGTACGACCCGGCCCAGCGACCATCCGCTGGGCCGGGCCTTCGACGTCTGGCGGATCGACGGTCAGGCGGTGGTGGACCCGTCGACGCCCGGGCAGCTGATCGAGTCCTTCATGCGGGACGCGGCCGCCGCCGGCTCGTACAACGTGGGCGGTCCGGTGGCGATCCCGGGCGTGGGCAACCAGTTCTTCACCGACGACACCCACCACGACCACGTCCACGTGGGGTTCTCCGCCTGACCGCCTGACCGTCTGACGGCCTGACCTCCACCGCCCGGGGACGGTACGTCAGTTGACGTTGACGCCGCTCCAGGCCGCCGCGACGGCCTTGTACTCGGTGCTGTTGAGGCCGTACAGGTCCTTGGCCGCGCTCAGGGAGGCGGTGCGGGCACCCTTGTAGGTGGTGGTGGAGGTCATGTAGACGGTCAGCGCGCGGTACCAGATCTTGGCGATCTTCTGGTTGCCGATGCCGGCCATCGTGGAGTTGTTGCAGGTGGGGCTGTTGTAGGTGTAGCCGTTGATGGTCTTGCTGCCGCTGCCCTCGCTGGCCAGGTAGAACCAGTGGTTGCCGACGCCCGAGGAGTTGTGCACGTCGAGCTTGCCGACCGAGCTGCTCCAGCAGTCCGCCGACCGGCCGTCGAGCGAGGGCTTGTCGAAGCGGCGCAGCCACGGCGGGGTGGACTGGTCGCTGAACAGGTAGTCGGGGGTGTCGACCTTGTTGTTGGCGTACCACTCCACCATGGTGCCGAAGATGTCGCTGGTGGACTCGTTGAGGCCGCCGGACTCGCCGCTGTAGCGCAGGTTGGCGGTGGCGCTGGTGACGCCGTGGGTCATCTCGTGGCCCATGGTGTCGAGGTCGACCTGCTCGGGGTCGGTGGTGCCGTCGCCGTCGCCGGTCATCATGCAGAAGCAGCTGTCGGACCACTGGGCGTTGTCCCAGTTGGTGCCGACGTGGACGAAGACGGTGGCGCCCTTGCCGTCGTTCTTGATGCCGTTCCGGCCGAAGGTGTTCTTGTAGTAGTCGTACGTCCAGGCGGTGTTGGCGTGGGCGTCGACGGCGGCGGTGGAGCGGTCGGTGGAGAACTTCTTCCCGTCGCCCCAGACGTTGGTGGTGCTGGTGAACGCGGTGCCGGAGCCGGCCTTGAGCGCGCTCGCCGCGACGTTGTTGGCGTCCTTGGTGACGTGGCCGCGGACCGCGTCCTTGAGGGTGTAGCCGCCGCCGCTCTGGGCGGTGGTGTCGATCGTGATGTCGCCGGTGTACTCGGAGTGGCCGGTGCCGGAGGCCTGGTGCTCGGCGTCGTAGGTCTCGATCTGCTCGCCGGTGGTGGCGTCGGTGACGACCACCTTGCCGGCCGGCTGGCCGTGCTCGCCGGTGCCCTCGACGGTGGTGCGCCAGGCGAGCCGGGGCGTGCCGTCGGCGGCCCAGACGACCAGTTCGGGCGTGCTGGTGGCGTCCTGGACGCCGGGTGCGGCCGCGAGCGCGTTGGCGGCGCCGGCCTGCGCGGGCACCTTCGGGACGGTGGACCTGACGGCGGCGTCGTGGGCGGCCGCGCGGGAGGAGTCCTTGAGCCGGCCGCGGGCGTCCTGGTGGACGACCAGGTCACCGCCGACCACCGGCAGGCCCTGGTAGGTGCGGTCGAAGCGGACGTGCTGGGTGCCGTCGGCGTCGAGGACGACGTCCTTGACGACGAGGTCCTGGCCGGCGCCGAAGCCGAACACCCCCGCGTTGTGGGTGACGTTGGCGCGGGCCTGGGATATCGCGGCGTCCCTCGTGCCGGTGGCGGCGGAGGCCGTGCCGGTGGGGACGGCGACGGCGACGAGGGCGGCGACGACCGCGATGGCTCCGGCCGCGAGGGGGCGGCGGGAGGAGGAGGTGGGGCTCACTCTGACTCCAGTCGGGGTAGCTGCAGGGAAAAGAGCTGCGACCGACATTGACGGCGATCAGTCAGGTAGAGCTAGAGGAATGGTCATATCTTTGCCAAGTTGTGTCCTGTTCAAATCAAAAGTGAGCAGAAATCAACACCCGTGCCGCATATGGCCGATCGTGTTCCGACGCATGACGCATGACCTGACGAGGCCCTAGGCTCGCCCCATGGACGGATGGGTGGGGGCCTGGACCGGCGGGCGGGCGGCGGTCCACGTGGGCAACGTCGCGGACTTCAACGAGCAGTTCTTCGCCCCGGGCATGGACGCCGCCCAGCGCGCCCGACGGCTGCGGCAGGCGCACCACTACGCCTGCCTGGCCACCTGCTACAGCCCCGAACCCGCGCTACTGGTACTGCCCGCCGAGGTCGGCCCGGAGTGGACCGACTGGCTGGCCCGGGAGCTGGAGTGGGGCCCGGTCGAGGTGCACGGCGGCGTCGCGCCCGGGCGGACGGTCGCTCGGGCGCTCGCCGAACGGCCGGCCCTGGCCGCGCGGATCGCCGCCCTCGGCCGGCCGGTGGTCGCCTGGGGCCGCACCGCCGCCCAGGGCGAGGGCCCCGAACTGGCCGCGGTGCACCGCTACGAGTCCAAGGCGGCGGCCCACGACCTGTTCGCCGAACTCGCCCCCGACCACCCGGGCATCGTCGTCCCCCGGCAGGAACGCCCGGCCGGCCGGGGCCGCGCGGCCCGCCGGCTGACCGCCCGCGCCGCCCGGGGGCTGACCACCGTGCTGAAGAGCCCGCACGGCGTCGGCGGCTACGGCACCGTCGTGGTGGATCCGGCCGACCTCTTCGCCGCCGGCGGCGGCCGGCCCCTGCTGCGGCGCCTGGTCCGCTCCGAACTCCTGCCCGCCCAGGGCGGCCTGCTGCTGGAGGAGCACGTCGACCCGGGCCCGGCCGCCCGGCTGCGCGACCTCACCTACGACGCGCTGGTCGGCCCCGACGGAGCCGTCCACCCGGTGGGCGCCGGTGACATGCACGTCGCCGGCACCCGCTACCAGGGCGTCACCGTCGGCCCCGACGCGGTGCCCCGGGGCGCCGCCGGGACGGCCCGCCGGTTCGCCCTCGCGGTGGGGGAGCGGCTGGCCGCCGAGGGCTACCGCGGCTGGTACGACGTGGACTTCGTCACCGACCGGCAGCGCCGGCTCGCCCCCACCGAGATCAACCTGCGGCTCACCGGCCCGGCCGTGGCCTTCATGCTGCGGGCCCGCCTCGACCAGGTGCGGGGCCCGGGCCACCTCGTCCGCACCCTGGACGCGATGCCGCTCGGCGCCCGGCTCGCCCCGGGCGCGCTGTACGACCACCTCGACCGGCTGCGGCCGCGCTGCGCCCGGCTCGACGTCACCCTCCTGCCGTTGATCCCGACGGCGGGCCACGACCCGGAGCCCGCCGTCGGCCTCGCCCTCGCCGGGCCGAGCGCCGAGGCGCTGGACGCCGCGCAGGCGCTGCTCGCGGCCGCGCACCACGGGCTGGCCGGGATGTTCGAGGCGCTGCGCTGACCGATCATCAGCGCAGGCCGTCAGCGCAGGCCGTCAGCGCAGGCCGTCATGACTGGGCAGCCGTCACCGCCGGGCGGTCGGTCGCCGGATCAGGAAGATCAGCACCACCAGCGCGGCCGCCATCAGTGGCACGTTGAAGGTGAACACCATCGCCGTCTCGCGCGGCCAGTCGGTGGCGTCGGTGAGCCGGTACAGGTTGTCCTGTGGCCACCAGGAGGCCAGCAGCCACACCACCGAGAGGTAGGTGAGCAGGGACAGCCTGTACGACCGCCCCTGCCGCAGTACCGCCGGGAAGCCGAAGAAGAGGAAGGCCACCCCGGCGCCGAAGGCGAGGTTCTCGCACAGGTAGAGCAGCTCGAACCAGAAGTGGTACGCGTCGGGCACCGCCCCGAGCTGCGTCGCGCCGGGGAAGAAGACGTTGGTGCTGACCCAGGCCATGAGCGAGAAGAACACCACGCAGCCGAGCACCAGGCAGCCCGGCAGGTCCGACGTGCCGCTGCGCCCGCCCCCGGCCTTGCCGCCGCCGCCCTTGCCTGTGCGCGACCCCGCCTTCGCCGATCCGGCGGCGGTGTGCTTCGGCGGGGCCGGCAGCGGTAGCGCGGCGCGGTCCAGCTTTCCGGCCCGGGTGCGCGGCAGCTCCGGCACCGGGACGACGGCCTCGGGCGCGTCGCCGACGGGCAGTTGGGCCGCCAGGTACTGGGAGAGCGACCAGCCGTCCGCCCCGTCCGCGTCCGGCGCGGTCACCGCGTACCCGACCAGGCTGCGCCGGCCCGGCCGCAGCTCCAGCTCCACCACGACCGCCTCCCGGACCGCCGGGTGGGCGCGCAGCCGGCCCTCGGCCCGGGCCGCCGCCGCGACCCGGGAGACCACCGCGGCCTTGCGGGCGAAGGGGACCGGCCCGACCACGTGCGCGGCCCGGCCGAGGAACTCCAGGACGCCGTCGTCCCGGAGCCGGCCGATGTCCCCGGTCAGCAGTACCCGGCCGTCGGGGTCGAAGTCCGCCCGGACGAACCGGTGGCGGGTGTCGTCGGCCCGGTTGAGGTAGCCCCGGCCGAGGCCGCCGCCCGCGATCGCGATCTCGCCGGCCTGCCCCGGCGGCACCGGGGTGCCGTCCGGGCCGACCACGTACACCCGGGTGCCGGGGAACGGCCGGCCGATCAGGGAGACCCGCTCGCCGTCCTCGGTGGCCGCCGTGCCCTGCGCGTCGAAGTAGGTGCTGTCCACGCCGGCCTCGGCGAGGCCGTACACGTTGAGCACTCTGGTCCCGTCACCGAGCAGCCGTTGGAGGCCCAACTGCTCGTCCAGGTACCACTTCTCGGCGCCGACGGTGAGCAGCCGCACGCCGGGCAGCGGCGTACCGGCCAGGGGTTCGCCTGCCTGTGGCGCGTCGCTCCGGGCGAGGTGGGCGGCCAGCCGGCGCGCGAGGCGGGCGTTCAGCTCCAGGACGGTGATCCCTTCGGCGGCCACCAGGGCGGGCAGGCCGGCGAGGTCGGCGGTGCGGTCCAGGGTGAGGTTGCGCGGGGCGACCACCAGGGTGGCGCCGGAGCCCAGCGCCCGGACCCAGTCGGCGGTGAAGACGTCGAACTCCAGGCTCGACGTCTGCAGGATCCGGTCCGCCGGGGACAGCCCGTACACCTCGCGCCAACCCCGGTACGCGGACAGCAGGTTGCGGTGCTCGACCAGGGCCCCGGTGGGCAGGCCGGTGGAGCCCGAGGTGTAGAGGACGCAGGCGAGGTCCGTCGGGCCGGTGGGCGCCCCCGGTGGGTCGGACGGCTCTTCGGTGAGGTCGGCCGTGTCCAGGCAGACGATCTGCGCCGGGCCCGCGTCGGCGAGCCGCACCCGGTGGCTCTCCTCGGTCACCACCAGGTCCGGGGCGGCGTCGGCCAGGACGTGCCGCAGCAGCGCGTCCGGCGCGCTCGGCTCCAGCGGCACGTACGCGGCGCCCGCCTTCAGTACCGCGAGCAGCGCGACGTACACCTGCGTGCCGCGGCCCAGCGCCACCGCCGCCCGGCCGCCCGGGGCCAGGCCGCGCGCCGCCAGGTGGCGGGCGAGGGCGTCGGCCCGCTTGTCCAGTTCCCCGTACGTCAGCTCGGCATCGCCGCAGCGGACGGCCACCGCCTGCGGTGCCTGCCCGGCCCGCAGTTCGACCAGTCCGTGCAGCGTGTCGGCCGCCCGGTCCTCGGCCGCTTCCCCGTCGGTCGGCATCGGCGCTCCCCTCATCCCCTCCGAATCCCCCGATCATCCTCCCAACTCCCGCTGCGCGACAGGGTTCTGGAGCGTCCACTCCTCGGACGGCCCGGCTCCGCACGCGGCGACGGTTGTACTCTGCACGCAGACGGTCGGCGCCGGCCCGTCCGGTAC
The DNA here is from genome assembly GCF_042732075.1 of Kitasatospora sp. NPDC059812. Taxonomy (NCBI): domain Bacteria; kingdom Bacillati; phylum Actinomycetota; class Actinomycetes; order Kitasatosporales; family Streptomycetaceae; genus Kitasatospora; species Kitasatospora sp. NPDC059812. The sequence goes on along the minus strand of NZ_JBHWIO010000027.1, from coordinate 5,046 downwards.
GGCGCCCCGCCCGCACCCTGTCCGGCGCCGTACCTCGGAGGTCCGCCCCCATGAGCTCGTCCGTCCCGTCCTTCGACGGCCCGCTGCTGCGCACCCAGGACGTGGACGTCGTACGCGACGGCCGCCACCTGCTGCGCGGGATCACCCTCGCCATCGAGCCGGGCGAGCACTGGGCGCTGCTCGGCCCCAACGGCGCCGGGAAGTCGACCCTGCTCGCCCTGCTCGGCGCGGTCTCCCACCCCACCCGGGGCGAGGTGGACGTGCTCGGCCGCCGGCTCGGCCGGGTGGACATCCGCGAGCTGCGCGCCCACCTCGGGCACGTCAACCCCCGGCACCCGCTGCGCTCGCCGCTGAGCGTGCGCGAGGTGGTGCTCACCGGGCACACCAACACCATCGAGCCGGAGTGGCACCGCAAGCCCGGTCCCGAGGTGCTGGAGCGGGCCGAGCAGCTGATCGAGACGCTCGGCATGGGCGCGATCGCCGAGTCGGCGTGGACCACCCTGTCCCAGGGCGAGCGCGGCCGGGCCCTGATCGCCCGCGCGCTGATGCCGAGCCCCCGCCTGCTGCTGCTCGACGAGCCCGCCACCGGGCTGGACCTGACCGCCCGCGAGCTGCTGCTGGACAGCCTGGACCTGCTGCGCCACCAGCACCCGGAGCTGGCCAGCGTGCTGGTCACCCACCACCTGGAGGAGCTGCCGGAGAGCACCACCCACGCCCTGCTGCTGCGGGACGGGGAGTGCGTGGCGGCCGGGCCGGTGGACGAGGTGATGACCACCGAGCTGATCAGCGTGACCTTCGGCCACCCGATCCGGATCAGCCGGCACGAGGGCCGGTGGACGGCCCGGGCGGCCGCGCGCCGTACGCCGGGGCGCTGACGGGTCCGGGGCGCTGACGGGTCCGGGGCGGGGTGGGCCCGGTCGGGGCGGGGCGGGCTGGGCGGTCGGCCCGCTTCCGACGGGGGCGGGTGTAGACGTAAAAAAGTTTTTACGTAAGGTATGCCTTAGCTAAGGCGGGGTTGTCGCTGATCCGACGCCCCACCGGTGCTCAGCCCTGCCCCGCCCTGGCACACCCATGCCCTTTTTCCGTTGGAGCCCGCATGTCCGCCCGTCGCCGTTCCACCGCAGCCGCGCTGCTCACCCTCGCCGTGGCGACCGCCACCCTGGCGGGCTGTGCGGCGAAGAAGGACGACAAGGCGGGCGGCGCGGACGCGGTCAAGATCAACGCGACCGACACCGCCTGCGAGGTCTCCAAGACCAGCTTCCCGGCCGGCCACGTCGTCCTGGACATCAGCAACAAGGGCGGCAAGACCACCGAGGTCTACGTCTACGGCGCCGGCGACAAGATCATCACCGAGCGCGAGAACATCGGCCCCGGCACCAAGGCCACCATCAACGCCGAGATCAAGGCCGGCTCCTACGAGATCGCCTGCAAGCCCGGCATGGTCGGCGACGGCATCCGCCAGAAGATCACCGTGACCGGCGAGGGCGCCAGCACCGCCGCCGCCGACCCGCGCCTGACCGCCGCCGTCGACGCGTACCGCACGTACGCCCAGCAGCAGGCCGACGCCACCATCCCGGCCGTCGAGGCCTTCGCCGCCGCGATCAAGGCCGGCGACGTGGAGAAGGCCAAGTCGCTGTACGCGCCGTCGCGCACCGGCTGGGAGCGCACCGAGCCGGTGGCCGAGAGCTTCGGCGACGTCGACCCCAAGACCGACACCCGCGAGGACAAGCTGGAGGCCGGCCAGGAGTGGACCGGCTGGCACAAGCTGGAGAAGTCGCTCTGGGCCGACGCCAAGATCGGCGACGACGAGAAGAAGCTCGCCGACCAGCTGGTCAACGACCTCAAGGACTGGCAGAAGAAGATCCCCGAGGCCGAGATCACCGCGACCAGCATGGCCAACGGCGCCAAGGAGCTGCTGGACGAGGTCGCCACCAACAAGATCACCGGCGAGGAGGACCGCTACAGCCACACCGACCTGGCCGACTTCCAGGCCAACGTCGAGGGCGCGCAGAAGGCCTACGAGCTGCTGAAGCCGGTCGCCGCCGAGAAGGACCCGGAGCTGTCCAAGACCCTGGACTCCGAGTTCACCGCGATCCAGGCCCTGCTTGCCAAGTACAAGCAGGCCGACGGCACCTTCACCTCCTACGACAAGGTCACCGAGGCCGAGCGCAAGACCTTCTCCGACGCGGTCAACTCGCTGGGCGAGCCGCTGTCGAAGCTGGCCGCTGCCGTGGTCGTCAAGTAACGACCGCGGTCCCACCCGAGCACCGTCCCCACCCCACCGACGCCGTGGCGGCCCGAAGCGGCCGCCACGGCATCGGTGAGTCAGCACAGAGAAGGATCCGCCCGCCGATGGACGCCGAGAACGCCAAGGGCACCAAGAACCCCGAGAACCCCGAGGGCACCGCAAACGCCCCGGCCGCTGCCGCCGCTGCCGCCGGTGGCGCCGTCAGCCGACGGGCCGTGATCGGCTGGGCCGGCGCGGGCGTCGCGCTCGGCGCCGCCGCCGTCGGCTCGGTCGCCGCCGCCACCCGGCAGGACGACCAGGCCCCGGCCCCGGCCGCCCAGACCGGCGCCGAGGTGCCCTTCTACGGCGAGAACCAGTCCGGCATCGCCACCCCGGTCCAGGACCGCCTGCACTTCGCCGCCTTCGACGTCTCCGAGAAGGCGACCCGCGAGTCGCTGGTCAAGATGCTCAAGGAGTGGACCAAGGCCGCCGCCGCGATGACCGGCGGCCGCGAGGTCGGCACCGGCGCCGCCGGCGGCCTGCCCGAGGCTCCGCCGGACGACACCGGCGAGGCCCTCGGCCTGCCCGCCTCCCGGCTCACCCTCACCATCGGCTTCGGCCCCACCCTGTTCGACCAGGACGGCGTCGACCGCTTCGGCCTCCGTGCCAAGCGCCCCGAGGCCCTGATCGACCTGCCGAACTTCAAGGGCGACAAGCTCGACCCGCTGCGCAGCGGCGGCGATCTCTGCGTCCAGGCCTGCGCCGACGACCCGCAGGTCGCCGTGCACGCGATCCGCAACCTGGCCCGGATCGGCATGGGCACCGTCAACATCCGCTGGTCCCAGCTCGGCTTCGGCAAGACCTCCTCCACCACCCCGGACGCCCAGACCCCGCGCAACCTGCTCGGCTTCAAGGACGGCACCCACAACATCGCGGGCACCGACGGCGCCGGGCTGGCCGAGCACGTCTGGGCCGCCCCCGGCGACGGCCCCGAGTGGATGACCGGCGGCTCCTACCTGGTCGCCCGGCGGATCCGGATGCACATCGAGACCTGGGACCGCGCCTCGCTCAAGGACCAGGAGGACACCTTCGGCCGCACCAAGGGCGAGGGCGCCCCCTACGGCAAGGTCAAGGAGCACGACGCGCCGGACCTCAAGGCGATGCCCGCCGGCTCGCACGTCGCGCTGGCCCACCCGGACGCCAACAACGGCCTGATGATCCTGCGCCGCGGCTTCTCCTTCACCGACGGCACCGACGGCCTCGGCCGCCTGGACGCCGGCCTGTTCTTCCTCGCCTACCAGCGCGACACCCGCAAGGCCTTCGTGCCGCTCCAGCAGCGGCTCGCGGCCGGCGACAAGCTCAACGAGTACATCCAGCACGTCGGCTCCGCCCACTTCGCCTGCCCGGCGGGCGTCCGCAAGCCCGGGGAGTGGTGGGGCCAAGCGCTCTTCGGCTGATCCCCCGCCCCGTTCAACCCCCCGAGGAGAGTGCCGTGTTCGGCAACTACCTGATCGGCCTGCGCGAAGGCCTCGAAGCCAGCCTGGTCGTCTGCATCCTGATCGCCTACCTGGTCAAGACCGGCCGCAGGGACAAGCTGCCGCCGGTGTGGATCGGCGTCGCCTCCGCCGTGGTGCTCAGCATGGTCTTCGGCGCCGTGCTGCAGTTCGGCTCGTCGCAGCTCACCTTCGAGGCCCAGGAGGCGCTGGGCGGCTCGCTGTCGATCATCTCGGTCGGGCTGGTCACCTGGATGGTGTTCTGGATGCGCCGCACCGCCCGGCACCTGAAGACCGAACTGCACGGCAAGCTGGACGCGGCCATCGCCATGGGCACCACGGCCCTGGTGGTCACCTGCTTCCTGGCGGTCGGCCGCGAGGGCCTGGAGACCGCGCTGTTCATCTGGTCGGCGGTGCAGGCCACCAACGACGGCTACAACCCGCTGATCGGCGCCGCGCTCGGCCTGCTCACCTCGGTGGTGCTCGGCTGGCTGTTCTACCGCGGCGCGCTGAAGATCAACCTGGCCAAGTTCTTCACCTGGACCGGCGCGATGCTGGTGGTCGTCGCGGCCGGCGTGCTCGCCTACGGCGTGCACGACCTCCAGGAGGCCGGCTGGCTGCCCGGCCTGCACAGCGTGGCCTTCGACATCAGCAGCACCATCCCCAAGGACAGCTGGTACGGCACCCTGCTCAAGGGCGTGTTCAACTTCCAGCCGGACCCGACGGTGCTGCAGCTCGTGGTCTGGCTGCTCTACCTGGTGCCGACCCTCGCCGTGTTCTTCGGCCTGTTCAGCGGCAAGGCGAAGCCCGTCGCCGCCAAGCCGGCCGCCTGACCCCTTCGTTCGGCGAACCGCCCCGCCCCGTCCGGCACCCCGCCGGGCGGGGCGGTGTCGTGTGTGGCGCTACCCCCCGTACACGCAGAGGAAGACGATGAAGGCGACCAGCCCGACGGCCGCGGCGATCCACGGGCCCGGCGCGAACTCCTGCCGGACGTACCCGGCGTCGTGCGTCTGCGACAGGTGCTGGGAGGCCTTCGCCTGCGCGCCGAACGCCGCCGACCTGCGGTAGCCGCAGCTCTCGCAGACCACGCGCCGGGTGTTGTTCCGCCCCGAGACGACCTTCACCGCGTGCTGGTGCCCGTGCGGGTCCTCGCCCGTGAACCGGCTGGTCTCCATGCCTTGGCCCCCTTCGCCTCGCCCCTGTGCGCGCGAGCATCCTTGCACGCACCACCGACACTGATAGTTCTAACCGGGTCCCTGGTGGTCGTGGCTCTGCCACTGACTGACGCCCTGCTGGGCTGTCCTCCGGTTGTTCTGTCCGGCTGCC
>NZ_JBHWIO010000026.1:70165-99068 GCF_042732075.1 Kitasatospora sp. NPDC059812 | reverse complement strand
GTGAGGGGGGTGCGGGTTGGGCGACCCCCCCCCCCCCCGCCCCGGCGGGGCCCGGGGGGGCCCGCGCCGCCTCCTCCGCGGCGGCGGGGGGGAGGGCGCGGCCGGGCCCGGCCCGCCCGGGCCGGCGGCGGTCAGCCGGCCGTGCGGCCCGCGTCCCGACGAGCAGTGCGGCCCGCGTCGCGACGAGCCGCGTGGGCCGTGAGCAGCCGCTCCCGGGCCTGGTCGTCCTCGGCGGCCTGCACCGCCGTCCAGGCCAGCGCGACGGACGCCTGGAGCAGCGCCCGGTCGGCGGCCGGGGCCACGCAGGCCCGGGCGAACTCCGGCTGGTGGTTGACCGCGCCGCCGCTGTCGATGCCGATGCTGGGGTGCACGCTGGGCAGGACCCGGCTGACGTTGCCCATGTCGGTGCTGCCGGTGGGCATCGCGCGCTCCTCCTCCGGGGACACCAGGGGGCGGCCCAGTTCGGTCGCCGCCGCCCGGTAGGCCGCCACCAGGAACGGGTCGTGGGCCAGTTCGGCGTACGCGGGTGTCGAGCGGACCTCGTGGGTGCAGCCGGTGGCGACGGCGCCGCCCTCGAAGCAGGCCCTGACGCGTGCTTCGAGGCGCCCCAGGGACTCCATGTCGCCGGCCCGCAGGTTGTACAGGGCGCTGGTGTGCGCGGGGACCACGTTGGGCACCTCGCCGCCCCGGGTCACGATGCCGTGCACCTGCTGCCGCGGCTCGAAGTGCTGGCGGCCCACGCCGACGGCGACCTCCGCCACGGTCAGGGCGTCGGCGGCGTTGACGCCCAGGTGCGGGGCGAGTGCGGAGTGCGACTCCCGTCCGGTGTAGCGGACTTCGAGCTCGACCAGGGCGAGGGGGCGGGGAGCGCAGTTGTCCTCGGGGGCCGGGTGGACGAGCATCGCCATCGACACCTCGTCGAAGACGCCGGCCTCCAGCATGGCGATCTTGCCGCCGCCCTCCTCCTCGGCCGGGGTGCCCAGCACCATGACGGTGATGCCGAGGTCGTCGGCCACGTCCCTCAGCGCCAGGGCCGCGCCCACCGACGAGGCGGCGATGATGTTGTGGCCGCAGGCGTGGCCGAGGCCCGGCAGCGCGTCGTACTCCGCGCACAGCCCGACCGTGAGCGGGCCGCTGCCGTAGCGGGCGGTGAACGCGGTGTCCAGGCCGCCGGCGCCGGGCACCACCTCGAATCCCTCGTCCCGCAGCAGGCCGCTCACCTTGGCGGCGCTGCGGTGCTCCTTGAACGCGGTCTCCGGCTCGGCGTGAATACTCCTGGACAGTGCTATCAGTTCGTGTTCGGCGCGTTCGACGGTTTCGCGACAACCGCGCATGATCCGAGACGAGATTCGCATCTTCTCTTTCCCCTCCGCATGACCGGGATCTCCGTCGGCCGGATGGCCGGACAATTCCCTGGCCTTTTCCTTCCTACCGGAGTCTCCGACGAAAAGCGAGACCAGTCTGGAGAATTGACATGGCGTCACCGACAGATTCACTGACAGATTCACTGAAAGATCCACTGACAGCGTCACTGACATGGAACGTGCGGGCGGGCGACGGGGAACTCTCGGTCGAGATGATGCCCTGGTCGCTGCTGCGCGCGACCGGCTTCCCCTCCGGGCTCCTGGACGGGCTCGCGTCCGAGGAACTGCTCGGCACCGCCGCCGGGGTGCTCGCGGCGGAGCAGGCGGTCGCCGCCGAACGTACGCACTTCCTGGACGTGCTGTGGCCGGGGCTGCGCAAGGCCGTACGGACGGTCGAACCGCGCCAGCGGTCGCTGCGGGCCCTCCAGAGCTGCCGCCGGCTGGTGGACGGCGGCGCGCCCCTGGACGAGCGGTGCGCAGCGGTCCTCGCGGCGACCGGCGCGCCGGACTGGGCGCCCCGCTGGAACGCCCTGGTCGCCGCGCTCGGCGAGCGGCTGGCCGCGGCCGGAGCCGAACTGGAGGCGGCCCTGCTGCGGGCCCGGCTGCACACCGCACGGGCCGCCGGCCGCGAGGATTTCGGGCACGCCGTGTTCGTGTCGAACCCCTCGTTCCACCACACCGCCCTGGAGACGCCGCCGCTGACGCACCCGGGCTGGGCGCAGGCGCGGGACGACGGCGGCGCCCTGCCGCAGAGCCTGCGTCGCCGGGTCGACACCCTGCACCGCTATCTGCGCCGGTTCGCCACCAAGTGCGAGACCGTCTCGTTCTTCGGCCCGGTGCTGTTCGGCCGTCTGGTGCCGGAGCAGGAGGAGACCCTGCTGGTCGGCGCGCCCGGCCGCGAGAGGGTCGTGGTGGAGGCGAGCGCCTGGCTGGTGGAGGAGCTGCGGGAGCAGGCCGCACGCGAGGTGCCGCTGACGCGGCAGCGCGTGTGGCCCAGTCCGCTGTTCCGCCGGCCCGGCTCGTCCCCGGTGCTGGAACGGGCCGTGGACGGGCGCAGGTTCAAGGTCGCGGGGCCCGCGCTGGCGCTGTGGAGTGCCGCCGCCGCGGCGCCGGGGAGCCGGCTCGACTCGCTCGTCAGCGCCGCCGGCCCCGTGCCGCCGCCGCACCGGGCGGGAGCCGACGACACGTACGCCGCCGGGCTGGTGAAGGCGCTCGGGCCGGCCCTGGTCGTCTCCCCCTGGCGGCTGCCGGCGACCGAGCTGCACGCGCTGACCAGGCTCGCGGCCGAGCACCCCACGGACACGGCGGTGAACCTGGCGGAGGTCCGCGACACGTACGCGCGGGCGCCCTGGCCCGAGCGGGCGGCGCACCTCCTCGCCGTGCGGGCGGCCCGCGCGGCGGACGGCGGGCGGGTCTCGCAGGACAGCGGACGGCACTACGCCGACCGCGAGCTGTTCCACGAGGACAGGTCGAGTCCGGTGAGCGAGCGGGTCGGCTTCGGGGCGCCGGTCGTGGAGCGCATCCGGGAGGTCACCGAGGCGGTGTTCCCGCTGGTGTTCCTCGCGGCGCTGCTGGCCAGGGAGGACGCCCGCGACGCCCTGCGCGCCGAACTGGGGGGCGCCCCAGCTCCGCTCGCCGCACTGGCCGCACGGGACGTACCCGCTCGTTCACCGCGCCGCGACGGGCTGGACGCGGTGCTGCGCCGACTGGTCGGGCGGGCCGTGGAGGCCGCGGGAGCGGCCGACGGCCGCCCCCCGGTCGTGGAGCTGAGCGGCAGCGAACTGGCCGAAGCGCTGGCGCCGCTGTGGGACACCGTGACGTACGGCCCCGACGACGCGTGCCTGCCCAGCCCCGACCTGATGGTGGCGGGCCCCGACCCGGCCACCGCCGACTGGGTGCTCTCGGAGCTGCACGACGACTGCAGCTCGATCTTCGGGGGGCTGGAGCGTCCACTGCACAGCGACCCGGACGGGCTGTGGGCCGGCTTCACCGAGCGGGTGGCACGAGCCGTGCCGCCCGGGACCGCCGCGACCATCGTCTCGCGCCGGCGCAGCGCCCATGTGACCCCCGAACTCCCCGGTGCCGCCATCGAACTGAGCGGCCTCTCGGGCAAGGACCGGGCCGACGTGGTGCCGATCGCGGACGCCGTCGTGCCCGCTTCGGCCGACGCGGTGGTGGTGGGCGGCCGGCGGCGGCTGCTCTACCCCGGTGACCTGTCGTCGACGCTGCACCGCGCGGTGTCCAGGCCCGCGCTGGTCCCGGTGCCGGTCGACCTCGGCGCGTACACGCCCAGGATCGTGGTGGACGGTGTCGTGGTCCAGCGTGCCCGCTGGCGGCTGAGCATTCCGGAAAGGGCTCCGGAGAAGGCCGCGGACACCGTCACCCAGTGGTTGTCCGTACAGCGGCTGCGGGCCGCCCAGGGAATTCCACGCCACGTCTACGTGAAGCATCCGGCCGAACCGAAGCCGCTGTACGTCGATTTCGCCGATCCGCTGTCGGTGATCGATATCGCGCGACTTCCCGAAGGGGAAGTCGTCGTGTCCGAAATGCTGCCCACCCCGGACCAGTTGTGGTGGCGCGTGGCGGACGAAACGCATTGTGCCGAATTCCGTCTCGGCTGCATCGTGCGGCCGGTGACATCCGACAATCCGCCGACCCCGGAACAACAGGAAGAGAGCGCGTCATGACCGAGGACCTCCGCATCACCTCACTGGTGAGGGACGCTTACGACAAGGCCGCCGAGCAGTACGATTCCGCAGGTCAGATGATCTTCCACCCGCTGGGGAAGATGATCGCCGACACCCTGGAGCTCTCGCCGGGCGAGCGGGTGCTCGACATCGGCTGCGGGCGCGGCGCCTGCCTGTTCCCGATCGCCCACGCGGTGGGCCCGGAGGGCTTCGTGCTCGGCATCGACCAGGCCCAGGGCATGGTCGACGCCTGCACGGCCGACATCACGGCCCGCGGGGTCGCCGGCCGCGCCCGCGCGGAGCTGGGCAACGCCCAGGACTTCGCCTTCGCCGAGCCGTTCGACGCGGCGAGCGCCGGGATGGTCCTGTTCCTGCTGCCGGAGGCGGAGAAGGCCCTGTCCTGCGCCGCCGCGGCGCTGCGCCCCGGCGGCAGGTTCGCCGCGACCACCTTCCCCACCGAGAACGGCAGGCTGGCCGCCGGCTGGGAGTCCGCCGAGATCCTCTCCGGGGTGCTCGCCAAGTACCTCCCCGAGGGTGTGGACGACCCGTGGCAGGTGGTCCTGGGCCTCGGCGGCCCGCTGGCCGGTGAGGAGTCCACGGCCGCCGCCTTCCTCACCGCCGGCTTCAGCGATGTACGGATCCGCCACGTCCCGGCGAACTCCCGCTTCGAGACCATCGACGACTACCTGGCGTGGACCAGGACCGTGACCACCCGCGTGCAGTGGGACCTGGTGCCCGCGGAGCGGGTGGCCGAAGCGACCGACGAGGCGCGCGAGGCGCTGCGGGTGCTCGCGGGGCCGGACGGCTCCCTGGAGTTCTCCTGCCCGACCAGGACCGTGCTGGCCGTCCGCTGACGGCACGACCGCAACCGTCTACCAAGCGCTGAACACAGAGCCGAGAGGTGCGATGACATGGCTCCTGACACGACCCCTTCGCTGATCCGTCCGCTGTCCGAACTGCTCGGCGGACACGCCGCCCGGATCGGGGACAAGGTGGCCTTCGCCGACGCCCGGCGGGGCGTCGGCTACCGGGAACTGGATCTGCGGACCTCTCGGCTCGCCGGCCGGCTCGCCGCGCTGGGACTGGAAAACGGCGGCCGGGCCGCCGTCCTCATGGGCAACAGCGTGGAGATGGTGGAGAGCTGCCTCGCCGTCATCCGGGCGGGCGGCATCACCGTGCCGCTGAATCCGCAGGCGTCCGAGGCCGAACTGGTCCACTTCCTGCGGGACTCCGGGGCGTCGGTGGTGCTGTGCGACCCGGCGCGGCTCGACGTGCTGCTGCGCGCGGTGGCCGCGTCCGGCCCGTCCCGGCCCTCGATCGTGCTCACAGGCGACTCCCCCATGGCACCGGCGGACGCCTCCGGCGCAACCGCGGACATCACCGCGTACGAGACGCTCGCGGCCACCCCGTACGACGGGCCGGCGCCCGAAGAGAGCCCGCTCGACGCTCCGGCCTGGATGCTCTACACCTCGGGCACCACCGGCCGCCCCAAGGGGGTGCTCTACTCCCTGCGCAGCTCGCTGTGGCTGGTGGAGGCCTGCCACGTGGGTGTGCTCGGGATGACGCAGGACGACCGACTGCTGTGGCCGATGCCGCTGTTCCACGGCCTGGGCCAGAACCTGTGCGTCATGGCGGTCGTGGCCGTGGGCGCCGGCGCCCGGCTGATGAGCGGCTTCGCCCCTTCCGAGGTGCTGGACGCCCTGCGCGCGGACGGGGTGACCTTCCTCGCCGGGGTGCCGACGACGTACCACTACCTGCTGGACCGTGCCCGCCAGGAGCACACCCGGCTGCCGTCGCTGCGGCTCGGGTTCGTCGCCGGTTCGGCCAGCGGCGCCTCCCTCGGCAGCCGTTTCGAGGAGGCGTTCGGGGTCCCGCTGGTGGACCAGTACGGATCGACCGAGACCGGCGCGATCACCTCGAACCGGCCGACGGGCGACCGGGCGGCCGGAGCGGCCGGGCCGCCCGTCCCGGGGGTGGACATCCGCCTGGTGGACAACGGTTCCGGCGCCGAGGTGCCCGACGGCGAGCAGGGCGAGGTCTGGGTCAGCGGCCCCAACCTGATGCTGGGCTACCACGGGCAGCCCGACGCCACGGCGCAGGTACTGCGGGACGGCTGGTACCGCACGGGCGATCTGGCCCGCCGGGACGCCCTCGGGCAGGTGACCCTGACCGGCCGTCTCAAGGAGCTGATCATCCGGGGCGGCGAGAACATCCACCCCGTGGAGATCGAGGACGTGGTGCGCACGGCGCCGGGCGTGGCCGACGCGGCGGTGGGCGGGGAGCCCCACGAGGTGCTCGGCGAGGTGCCCGTCGTGTACGTGGTGCCCGGTCCCGAAGGCGTCGACGTCCAGGCGCTGTTCGAGCACTGCCGGACGCGGCTGTCCTTCTTCAAGGTGCCGGAGAAGGTGTACGCCGTCGAGCACGTTCCGCGCACCGCGTCCGGGAAGGTCACCCGGCATCTGCTGGCGGACGCGGACCCCCGGTTGCTCGGTACGGCGTCCACCGGCGGGCCCGGGGAGCGCGAGGGCCTCGGGGCCGAGCCCGACCGGGGCGAGTGGGCGGGCCGGCTCGCGGCGCTCACGGCGGCCGAACGGGCCCGGACGGTGCTGGACCTGGTCCGCGCCGAGGTGGCGCTCGCGCTCGGCGTCGAAGCCGAACGGGTCGCTCCCACACGGCCGTTCGTGGATCTCGGCCTCGGCTCCCTCGCCGTCGTGGCGGTCGGGCGGCGGCTGTGCGCGCTGGTCGGGCTGCGGCTCCCGGCGACGGCGGTGTTCGACCACCCGACGCCCGCCGCGTTCGCGGACCGGCTGGTCGCGGAGCTGACGGGGCCGTCGGACAGCTCCACGGCCGCCGAAGCGTTCCCGGACGGGCGTACGGCCCCCGCGGGGCCCGGCCCGGACGGCGCCGAGCCGATCGCCATCATCGGCATGGCCTGCCGCTTCCCCGGCGGGGTGGAGTCACCCGAGCAGCTGTGGGACCTCGTCGCCGCAGGCCGGGACGCCACCTCGGACTTCCCCGCCGACCGGGGCTGGGCACTGGACACCCTGTTCGACCCCGACCCCGACCACCCCGGCACCAGCTACGTCTCGCGCGGCGGCTTCCTGACCGACCCGTCCGCGTTCGACGCCGGATTCTTCGGCATAGCCCCGCGCGAGGCGACCGCGATGGACCCGCAGCAGCGGCTGATGCTGGAGATCGCCTGGGAGGCCTTCGAACGGGCGGGCCTCGATCCGACCGGCCTGGCCGGCTCGGAGACCGGCGTCTTCGCCGGCACCAAGGGACAGACGTACAGCACACTCGCCGCGCCCGGGTCCGAGTACGAGGGCCATCTCGGCTTCGCCACCTCGGGCAGCGTGATGTCCGGCCGGGTGGCCTACACCCTCGGCCTGCACGGCCCCGCCGTCACCGTCGACACGGCCTGCTCCGCGTCCCTGGTCGCCCTCCACCTGGCCTGCGGCTCCCTGCGCTCCGGTGAGTCGCGGCTCGCGCTCGCGGGCGGGGTCACGGTGATGTCCACCCCGGACGACATGATCACCTTCAGCAGGCACCGGGGCCTCGCCCCGGACGGCCGGGTGAAGGCCTTCGCCGGCGCGGCGGACGGCACCGCCTTCGGCGAGGGCGCGGGGGTGCTGCTGCTCGAACGGCTCTCCGACGCGCAGCGGGCGGGCCACCGGGTGCTCGCCGTGATCCGGGGCAGCGCCGTCAACCAGGACGGCGCGTCCAACGGGCTCACCGCGCCCAACGGCCGGGCGCAGCAGCGGGTGATCCGCCGGGCGCTCGCCAACGCCCGGGTGGCCGCCCACGAGGTCGACCTGGTCGAGGCCCACGGCACGGGGACCATGCTCGGCGACCCGATCGAGGCCGAGGCGATCCTCGCCGCGTACGGGCGCGGCCGGGATCCTCAACGGCCGCTGTGGCTCGGCTCGGTCAAGTCCAACATCGCCCACACCCAGGCCGCCGCGGGCATGGCCGGTGTCATCAAGCTGGTGGAGGCGATGCGGCACGCCGTCCTCCCGGCGACCCTGCACGTGGACCAGCCGTCGCCGCACGTCGACTGGTCGTCGGGGAACGTACGGCTGCTCGACGAGGCGCGGCCGTGGACGGCCGCCGACGGACGGCCCCGGCGCGCCGGGGTGTCCTCCTTCGCCATCAGCGGCACCAACGCCCATGTCGTCCTGGAGGAGGCGCCGCACTCCCCCTCGCCCGAGGAGGCCCCGGACCCGGTCTCGCCCGAGGGGACCCCGGCCCCGGTCTCGCCTGAGGAGACCCCGGCCCCGGTCCGGGCGCTCAGCGCCGTACCGTGGCTGCTGTCCGCGAAGTCCCCGGCCGCGCTGCGCGACCAGGCCCGCCGGCTGGAGTCGTTCCTGCGCGCGGAGCCCGACCGGGATGCCGTGGACGTGGGGCGCACCCTGGCACTGTCCCGGGCCGGGCTCGAACACCGGGCCGCCGTCGTCGCGGACCTCGGTCGCGGGGCGAACGGCGCGGACGGGGTGGAGGGCCTGCTGCGCGCCCTCGGCGCGCTCGCGGAGGGCGAGCCCGCGGCCGGACTGACCACGGATCATGCCGGTGCCGCCCGGACCACGGCATTCCTCTTCACCGGCCAGGGCTCCCAGTGGGCGGGCATGGCCCGTGAACTGTACGAGGCGTTCCCGGTGTTCGCCGAAGCGCTGGACGCGGTGTGCGACCATCTGGCGCCACAGGTACGGCAGTTGCTCCTCGCCGCCGCCGGCGACGCGGCGGACGACGGGCGCATCCATCGCACCGGTATCGCCCAACCCGCCCTGTTCGCACTGGAGGTCGCGCAGTTCGCGCTGCTGCGGTCCTGGGGTGTGCGTCCCGACGCGCTCGCCGGCCACTCCCTCGGCGAGCTGGCCGCCGCGCACGTCGCCGGGGTGTTCTCGCTGGCGGACGCGGCCCGGCTGGTCACCGCCCGGGGCGAGCTGATGCAGGCGCTGCCCGAAGGCGGCGCCATGATCGCGCTGGAGGCCACGGAGGACGAGGTCCTGCCGCTGCTCGCCGGCCGGGAGTCCCGGCTGGGGATCGCCGCCGTGAACGCGCCCCGGTCCGTCGTGGTCTCGGGCGACGAGGACGCCGCGGCGGAGGTCGCCCAGCTAGTGGCCGAACTTGGCGGCAGGACCAAGCGCCTGACGGTCAGTCATGCTTTCCATTCGCCCCGGATGGACGCGGTGCTGGAGGAGTTCGAGGCCGTGGCCCGGACCGTCGCCTACCGTGCGCCGGACCTGCCGATCGTCTCCACGGTCACCGGCGCCCTCGCCGGTGCGGAACTGCTGACACCCGCGTACTGGACCGGGCAGCTGCGCTCGGCCGTCCGGTTCGCCGCCGCGGTGGGGACCCTGCGGGAGCGGGGCACCGACACCTTCGTCGAACTCGGCCCGGACGCGTCCCTGACGGCCCTGGTGCGTCAGATCGCCGACGACGCCGACGAAGGTGATGGGGGTGGCCGGCCGAACGACCACCGCGCGCTGCCGGTCTCCCGGCGCGACCGGCCCGGTGCCGCGACCGCCGTCGCAGTCGCCGCCGCGCTCCACACCGCCGGTGTCCCGGTCGACTGGGCGGCGTTCTTCGACGGCACCGGCGCCCGCCACGTCACGCTGCCGACCTACGCCTTCCAGCGCAAGCGTTACTGGCTGCCCGCACTCGCCGGCCCCACCCCGGCACCGGTACCGGCCGCGATCGCGGAGGCGGAGGCGGAGGCCGCAGCCGAGGAGGCGGCCCCGTCCGGGCGGGTGCTCAAGCCGGGTGAGCGCCCGGAGGTCGCCGCCCGCCTGGCCGGCGTGCTCGCCGGCCTGGACGAGGAGAAGCAGCTCCTCCACATGATCGACCGGATCGCCACCCGGGTCGCGGCGGTGCTCGGCCACGACAGCGCGGACGCCATCGACCCCGACGTGCCGTTCCTCGAACTCGGCGTCGACTCCCTCATGGCCGTCGAGATGCGCAACCAGTTCAGCGACTTCTGCGGGGTGAGCCTGCGCCCGACGCTCGTCTTCGAGCACCCGACCCCGGCGGTGCTCGCCGACCACCTGCTCGCGAAGGTGCTGGCCGCGGTGTCCGCCACGCCGGGCGTCGACGAGGACGCGGTGGACTTCGCCGCCGAGGTCGTCCTGGCGGCGGACATCTCCCCCGCCGACGAGGTGATCCGGGTCGCGGACGACCCGCAGGAGGTGCTCCTCACCGGTGCGACCGGGTTCCTGGGCGCGTACCTGCTGCGCGACCTGCTGCGGACGACCCGTGCGACCGTGCACTGCCTGGTCCGCGGGGCCGACGAGGCGGACGCGTGGGCGCGGCTGCGCAAGAACCTTGAGTGGTACGAGTTCTGGGACGCCATCGACCCGGACCGGTTGTCCGTGGTCGTCGGCGATCTCGCCCGGCCGCTGCTGGGGCTGGCCCCCGAACGGTTCGACGCCCTCGCCCGCAGCGTGGACTGCGTCTACCACGCCGCCGCGACCGTCAACGGCCTCTACCCGTACTCGGCGTTGAAGGACGCGAACGTCACGGGCACCGCCGAGATCCTGCGCCTGGCCGCACGGCACCGCACCGTGCCCGTCCACCACGTCTCGTCCACCGGCGTGTTCGCCGCGGAGGCGGTCCCCGGGCAGGCGCTCCAGGTGACCGACCCGCCGGGCCCCGCCGAGGCGCTGTCGTCCGGCTACCGGCAGACGAAGCTGGTGGCGGAGCAGATCATCGAACTCGCCAGGGGGCGGGGCCTGCCGGTCTCGGTCTACCGGGTGGACGAGATCTCCGGCGACTCGGAGCGCGGCTTCTGCCAGACCCACGACTTCGTCTGGCTGAGCATGAAGGGCATCGTGCAGGCCGGTGCCGTCCCGCAGGATCCCGCCGGCATCTTCCACCTGGTGCCGGTCGACCACGTCAGCGCGGCGATCCTGCGGCTGTCCCGCGACGACCGGGCGGCGGGCCGCAACCACCACCTCGCCAACGGGACGCACCTCCCGTTCTCCGCGATGACGGAATCCCTCCGCTCCCTCGGCTACCGGCTGGACGAACTCCGCTGGGACGCCTGGGTGCGGCGCATCCGCGCCGACCGCGACAACGCGATGGTCCCGATGATCGACGCGTTCGAATCGACCATCTACAGCGGACGCAACCACTACCTGTCCGTCGACACCTCGCAGACCCGCGAGCTGCTGGCCGGTACCGGCGTCGACTGCCCGCCGATGACGCGTGAACTCTTCGAGAAGTACGTCGGGTTCTTCGTCCGCGTCGGCTACTTCCCCGAACCGGGCGTCGGCGCCGGGGGCG
Organism: Kitasatospora sp. NPDC059812; assembly: GCF_042732075.1. NCBI lineage: Bacteria > Bacillati > Actinomycetota > Actinomycetes > Kitasatosporales > Streptomycetaceae > Kitasatospora > Kitasatospora sp. NPDC059812. The sequence goes on along the minus strand of NZ_JBHWIO010000026.1, from coordinate 87,739 downwards.
GCCTCGTCGACACCGGTACGCAGGCCCTCCGGGTCCGGGAGGCGGCGCGGGAGGACCTTCCGGCGATGGCAGGCATCTGCTTCGAGGCCTTCAACACCCTCAACGCCTCGCTCGGCCTCGCCCCGGAGTGGTCGTCGGTGGACGAGGTGACGGAGATGTTCCGGGACCGGCTCGCGGCCCCGGGCTGCCTCGCCTACGTGGCGGTCGACGGCGCGGACTCCGTGACGGGCTCCAACTTCCTGGTCCTGGGCGAGTCCGTCGCCGCCTTCGGCCCGCTCAGCGTCGCGCCCGGCGCGCAGGGCGGCGGCGTGGGCCGACTGCTGATGGACGAGGTGATCGGCGCGGCCGCCCGGCACGACCGCGGCTCGGTCCGGGCCGTCCAGGTGACCAACAACCTGGGCGCGTACCGGCTCTACTCCTCGCTCGGCTTCGTCCCGCACGAGCAGCTGTCCCTGGTCGCCGGGTACGCACCGCCCACCCCGGCGAACATGGCCGGCTTCACGGTGCGCGCGATGACCGAGGACGACGTGCCCGCGTGCCAGGAGCTGTACCGCTCGGTCAACGGCCATGCACGGGACGGCGAGATCCACATGGCGGCCAAGCGGGCCTTCGGCTGGTCGCAGCCGTACGTGGTCCTGGACCGGTCGAGCAGTGCGCTCGCCGGCTACACCACGGGCCTGTCCGACCTGGGCCATCTGACGGCGGTCTCGGAGGCCGCGGCACGGGCGCTCTACACGGGCGCCGGCGAGCTGATGCGCCGGGCCGTCCCCGACGGCGCGCCGCCCCGGCTGCGCATCCCGGGCCGGCTGCTGCCCGAGACCCTGAGCTGGGCGTTCCACACCCGGGGCATCACCCTGGAGCGGCTGGAGACCCTGGTGGCACGCGGCTCGTACACGGCGCCGCAGCAGGGGGTGTACTGCCCGGGGCTGTCCTACTGAGGCACCGCCGCAGGCGAGGGACACGTTGGTCCAAGCCCTGTCGTCCCGACGCGAGTCAGAAGGCCGTTGGCCGGGAGAAATCTCTGGCCAACGGCCCCAGCGGTCACGGCGGCCGGGCTCCGCAGCCGGGTGTCACCGCCCGATGGACTCCTCGGCAGCCCCGAGTGCGGCCTCCCACGGGTAAGCCTCCGGTCTCCCCCGGCCCGGATCGTTCGGGACGAAGCCTCCTTCGCCGAGCAGCACTCGGACGCCGGAGTCACGCAGGGTGGCGACGCTCCGGGGGAACTGAGGGTGCCCGGTGAGCGCCGTGTTCGTACACGGCATCACCGACAGCGGGATTCCCTTGCCGATCGCCTCGGCCGCGAACCCTATGACCCAGGAGGTCGTGAGGCCGAGCGCCAGGCTGTTGATGCTGTTCATCGTCGCGGGAGCGAACAGAACCGCGTCGGCGGGCGGAAGCACGTCCGGCTCGCCCGGCCGACGGTACGTGGACTTCACCGGGTGGCCGGTCAGGCGGTTCAGCTTGGGAAGCTCGTCCTGGAGCCAGCTCGCCGCGGTCGGGGTGAGCCCGAGCGCGACCTCCCACCCCCTGAACTGGGCGTGGCGCACGACCTGCGCCATGTTCAGGACCGGCGGGGCGGCGGAGCCGAAGAGGTACAGGACCGGGCGCGTGGTGGACATGGCAATCATCGAACCCCGTGGGGATGGCCGGCGGCAAACCCTGCCGAATTCGATGATGCGCCTGACTACTTGGCGCTACCGTCGGACCACCGGGCCGAACTCCTCAAGGAACGCGCCATGACCGACTTCACGCCTGACACCGTAGGCAAGCGGATCAAGCAGACCCGCAAGCTCCGGCACATGACCCAGACCGGACTCGCCCTGAAGGCGCGGATCTCGGCGTCCCACATGGCTCAGATCGAGCAGGGCAAGCGGCAGGCCGGCCCGGCTGTCCTCGCCTCCATCGCCAGGGCGTTGTCCGTACCCGTCGCCAATCTCGAAGGACGCCCGTACATCGAGGAGTTGCGGCGCGACCAGCTCGACGGGCTGATCCAGCCGATCCGGGAATCCCTCGACATCTTCGACCTCGGAGCCGACCCGGACGTCGCCCCACGCCCGGTCGAAGAGCTCGTCGCGCACACCGACAGGGTGTGCTGCCTGATCCGCGCGTCGGATCTGCGGAGCGCGGCGACAGAACTGCCCGGCTTGATCACCGAGACCACGACCGCGGCGCACAGTAGCGGTGATCGACGTCTCTGGCAGGCCCTCGCCATGCAGTACCGCTCCGGCTACGACCTCGCGAGCAAGCTCGGGTTCCAGGACCTCGCGTCGATCTCCCTCGACCGCATGGGATGGGCGGCGGAGCGGGCGTCCGACGCCGTGACCGCGGCGATCAGGCAGTACAGCCGCGCGCTGGCCTACCTGCGCGCCGGCCAGTACCGGACGGGCATCCGCATTGCTGACCTTGCCCGCCAGGCGGCCGAGCAGGCCGATCCGGGCGTCGAGCGGGATGCCGTGACCGGCCAGGTACACCTTGGAATCGCGGTCCTTGCCGCCCGGAGTAGCGACACGGAGGCGGTCGACGGGAACCTCGCCACGGCCGAGAGGATCGCGGGGCGAACAGGTGAGGTGCCGGGGGTCTTCTGGTTGTCGTTCGGTCCGACCAACGTCGCGGCCCATCGGGCAAGCTGCCTGATCGATCAAGCGCTCTACCACGAGGCCTTGCAGGTCGCGCGGAGCATCGAGATCCCCGCGTCCTGGCCGGCCAGCCGCGCCGCGCACCACCACGCCGAAATCGCCCGAGCCCTCCTGTGGACCGGCAAGGGCGACGCCGCCTTCCGCCGCCTCCTCGACGCACGCCGCCTCGCCCCACAGCAGTCCCGCCACAGCCCCACCGTGCGCGAGACGATGGCCGGCCTACTCCGAGCGCAGCGGCGGCTCCCGGAGTCGATGTCCAACTTCGCCTACTGGATCGGGATGTGACGACGAACTGACACAGAGTTGTGTGAGTTCTGGACTTGCGGCGGCTCGACCTTGTTCATGACGGATTCACCGACATGACAGGAGCCTTCGCATGCCTCCCTCGCTCGGCACCAGCACATGGGCTCCGCCGGGAGCCCCCGGTTCCTCTGGCGCGGGAACAACCCGCGGGTCCCGACTACGAGTACCGGGGGGAACGGTGACCGACGGCAGCATCACGTTCGGTAGGTTCGTCTCGCTGCATCGCGCAGAGATGGGCTGGACGCAGCTGCGCCTGGCGACGGAGCTCAACCGCAGCGAGGACTGGATGTCGCAGGTCGAGCGGGACGTCCAGCAGGTCCAGGACGTGCAGCTCCTACGGCGGATGGCCTCGACCCTGGGCGTTGAGATCGACAGGCTGATGGCCTTGCCGCAGCCCGCGGCCACGAAGCCGAGACCACCACGACGCCGTGTCAGCTCGGCTACGCTGGCGACGACTTCCGGTGCCGAGGAGGACGATGTGCGACGCCGCCCGTTCCTGTCCCTGGCGGTTGCCGCCTTCGTCACCCCGGCCGCAGGTCAGCAGGTCGCGCACGCGGAGGCGGTGTCGCCGTTGTCCGGCCTGGAGGACCTGCTGCTGTACGGGCCGGGCAGGGCCCCGGCTCCCCGTCGCGAGCCGACCCTGAAGTCCGTCGCCGCTTCTCTCGTGTCCTCTCGCCAGGAGTTCAAGGCGGCCCGGTACGACATGCTCGCGCAGGCGCTGCCCGGACGGCTCGCGGCTGCCGACATGGCCGGTACGGCGGAGGAACGTGCCCGAAACGTCGCCCGGTTCTACAACATCGCCACCAGGTTGACCATCAAGATCGGTGACAACAACCTGGTGGCCGTGACCTCGGACCGCGCCCTGACGGCCGCCCGTCTGGGCGGCGATCCGCTGATCACCGCGGAAGCCCAGCGGATGGTCTCCAGCTCGTGGCGCCGCCAGGGCAGCCTGGCTCGGGCGACCGACATCGTGGTGGTAGCCGCCGAAGACCTGCTCGCCGACACCTCGGTGGCCGAGGCCGCCCGTCTGGCCACGCGCGGAGACCTGTACGCCACCGCCGCGTACACCGCGGCCAAGTCCGGAGACCGGTCCTACGCGCACGCCCTCATCCGGGAGGCCGCAGACAGCGCCGCGGCCGCAGGCCGGGCCTCCGGCCTGGTGGACGGCATCCAGGGTGTCGCCCTGCACGAGCTGTCGGTCCACTACGAGCTCGGAGACGCCGGCCGGGCGATCGAGCTGGCCAGGACGATCGACCCGAGCGCGCTGCCGACGGCCGAGCGGCAGGCCAGATTCTTCACGGACGTGGCCCGCGCGTTCGACCAGTGGGGCAAGCACGAGAACTGCTACCGGGCACTGCTCGCCGCCGAGGAGGCGGCCCCTCAGGAGATCCGTCGGGGCGCCGTCCGCGACCTCGCCGTAGGCCTTCTGCGGTACGACCGCCGGCTTCCGGGCGTTCGCGACTTCGCCGCCCGCGCAGGCGTACAAGGCATCTGATCCGTAGTCGGACTACGGCCCGTAGTCCGACTACGGATCACGGCAACGAGCCGGCAGTTCACTGGGACAGCCAACCCGTCCCTTCGCTGCGGAGGCTCTCACATGCCGACGTCCAGCACCTCGCCGTTCCCCGCCGGTCCCCGGCTCGCCGCCCCGCAGGACCGTGACCGGCTCGGCACCTTCCTGGCCGCCTCCTGGGCTGCCCTGCACCTGCCCGTGCTCGTCCTGCTGGGGTTCGCCGTCCAGCAGCAGGTCGACGCCCGGCCCGAGGCCGCGGTCGCCGCTGCCCCGGACCTGCCCATTCAGTAGGCATCTGGCTCATCACCGCCCCTCCTTCCACTCGCTCGCCCGAGAGGAGCCCCGGCCATGCACCGGCTACCCGAAGCTCCCACGATGAGTGCCGCGTTGGCGCGCATCGACTACCGCACCACCCCCGAGTACTACATCGACACCGAGCAGGTCGCCGACCCCGTCGTCGCGCGGCTGCTGAGCTGCTGTCCGACCGTCTTCGGGCTCAAGAAGGCCATCGTCGACCTGCTGGCCGGACGGTTGGACATCGAGCTGCCGGAGGGAGCCGGGGTCATCGAGCCCGGTGCCGTCGTCCGCGGCGAGGTGACCGTGGCGGCCGGCGCCGTCATCGCCGAGGGCGCGGTCGTCACCGGCCCGGTACTGGTCTGCCCCGGCTCGGTGATCGACTCCGGAGCCCGCGTCCGGGACCACACCGTCATCGGTCCCGGCTGCCGGATCGGCTGGGGCGCCGAGATCACCCGCTCGCTGCTCACCGGCGGGGTCTTCATGAAGCACACCAGCTTCGTCGGCGACTCCGTCCTCGGCCTGGGGGTCAACATCGGCGCGTTCGTGTCCACCACCGGCCTGCGCGTCACCAGCGGCCCGGTCGTCGAGCCGGCCACCGAGGAGGTCTGCGCCCATCTCGACGGCCACCGCGTCGCCACCGGCCAGACCAAGTTCGGCGCGGTCATCGGCGACGGAGTGATCGTCCCCGCCGGCACCGTGCTCCAGCCCGCCACCCTCATCGGCGCCCACTCCACGCTCTACCCCCGCACCCAGATCGGCGGATTCTTCCCCGCCGGAAGCCAGGGAAGGTGACCATGACCGCCACCACGACCCCCGACCGGCTCACCCTCCGGATCACCGGCGGCCACCCGCTGCACGGTACGACGACCGTCCAGGGCAGCAAGAACATCGCCCTGCACCTGTACGCTGCCGCGATCCTCGCCGACCAGCCGCTCACCCTCACCGGCGCCCCCGCGATCCTCGACACCGGTGTATGCGCGGAGATCCTTCACCGCACCGGCACCCGAGCCACCATCGCCGAGGGCGAGTTCGAGACCCGGCCCGCCGACTCCTACTTCCCGGTCATCCCCGACGGCCTCGGACGGTGCATCCGGACCACCGCGGTCATCGCCGCCGCCCTGCTGGCCCGCTCCGGCAAGGTCACCTTCCCACTGCCCGGCGGCGACGCCTTCTGCGCCCGGTACATCGACCTGCACCTGGCCGCCATGGAGGCCGCCGGCGCCGACGCCGAGGTCGACCGGGGCCGCGTGCGCGCCCGCTTCACCGGAACGAAGCGCCTTCCGTTCATCACCAACGTCAGCACCAAGAAGTGGGGCCCGAGCCTGGGCGCGACGGTCACCGCGATGCTGCTGGCCGCCCGCACCCCCGGCACGTCGTCCATCCTCGGGCCGAGCATCGAGCCCGAGGTCACCGTATCCGCCGACCTCCTGGCTCGCTCCGGCGTCGGCATCACCTGGCAAGGCGCGGACGCCCTGCACGTCACCGGCACCGACCACATCGCCGGCGGCGTCTTCCCGGTCCCGTCCGACCGGCTGGAGGCCGCCACACTGGCGCTCGCCGCCGCGATCACCGGCGGCACCGTCCACCTCGACGCCTTCCCGCCCTGCGGCTTCCCGCCAGGCCTGGTCTCGGTCTTCGCCGACACCGGGATCCTCCTGACCGCCGAGCGCGGCGGAACGACGGTCACCGTACCGGCCGGGCTGCATGCGACGGAGATGGCCACCGGCCCCCACCCGGGTTACCCGACCGACGTCCAGCCCCAGCTGACCGCGGTCCTCACCCAGGCCGCCGGAACGTCCCGGATCGAGGAGCGATCTACAGCCGACGCGACACCCACCTCGCCGCGCTGCGCAAGTTCGGCGCGGTCGTCAACGCGGAGGGCCAGCTGATCACCGTCGAGGGGCCCTCCGGGCTCGCCGCCGCTGACGTGGCGGGCGAGGACATCCGGGCCGCGACCGCGCTCGTGCTCGCCGCGCTGGCGGCCGAGGGCACCTCTACGATCCGGGGCATGTACCACCTCCGGCGCGGCTACGGCGACCTGCTGCCCAAACTCGCCGCGCTCGGTGCCAGCCTGACGATCGACCAGGAGATGCCGTGACCAGCACCAAGCCGTTGAGCCCCGACACCGTCGCCGAGCTGCAGCAGTGCCTCGACCTGCTGGTCGACGACGGCGCCCTGCCCGGCGGCGTCCTCGCCCACGGCGCCCGGAACGGCCGGCCCGCGTTCGTCTCCTCCGGCGTCATCGCGCCCGAGTGCGGGAACGCCGGGCCCGGCCCGGGCACGCTCTACGACGCCGCGTCGCTGACCAAGGTGTTGGCCACCTGGCCGCTGATCGGACTCACCGACGGCATCACAGCCGAGACACCGGTGCGGCACCTGCTGCCCGACCTGCCGGACCAGGTGCCCAGCGCGAACGTCACGGTCGGGCAGATCCTCGCGCACACCTCCGGCCTGCAGCCCGAGACCCGCCTCGACCAGTACCGGGGCCGCACCGAACCCCTCGCGGAGCTGATCTGCGGCGAACCGCTGATCGCCGAACCCGGCGCCGGCCACCGGTACATCAACCGCGGGTTCATCCTCCTCGGCCTCGCGCTCGCCCACCTCCACGGCCGCCGCCTGGACGAGCTCGCCGCCGACCTCTGGCAGTCCCTCGGCATGACCCACACCGCCTACGGACCCGTCAGCCGCTCCGCCGACGTCGCCCCGACCGAGCAGCGCCTCCCCGGCGGCCCGCGGCTGTGGGGCATCCCGCACGACGACAACGCCACCCTGCTCGGCGGCGTCGCCGGCCACGCCGGCGTCTTCACCACCCCGGCCGACCTGGCCACCTTCGCCGACCGGCTCCTCACCGCGTACACCTCCAGCCACGGACTGGGTGCCTGGCTCCGCACCAGCATGGAACCGAAGGCCGAGATCGAGCCCGGGCTCCACCGCGGCCTGGCCTGGATCCTCGCCGACGACGGCCGGGTCGCCTACCACCACGGCTTCACCGGCACCAGCCTCTACCTCGCCCCGGACACCGGCCGCTACCTGGCCATCTGCACCAACGCCGTCTACCACCACCAGAACAACCGCACCCGGCTCGCCCCGCTCCGCAACCTCGCGCTCAAGGCCGTCGCCGCCGACTGAGAGGACCCTGCCGTGCCCCAGGCCACGCTCGCGTCGCTGACCACCCTCCGGCTCGGCGGGCCCGCCGGCGCCGTGCTCAACCTGTCCGACCCCGCGGACTGGCTCGACGCCGCCCGTGCGATCAGCGCCCAGGAGCAGAACGGTCCCGTCGTCCTGGGGCACGGCAGCAACGTGATCGCGGCGGATGCCGGCCACCCCGGCACCGTCGTGGTCATGAACACCCGCGGCATCACCGCCAAGAAGCTCGACGACACCACGGTGGCCGTCACCGTCCAGGCCGGCCACCCGCTCACCGACCTCGTCCATTGGGCCGCTGCCGAACGGCTTGCCGGCATCGAGTGCCTGGCCGGGATCCCGGGCACCGTCGGCGCCGCGCCGGTCCAGAACGCCGGCGCATACGGCCAGCAGATCGCAGACTCCCTCCACAGCGTCACGGTCTGGGACTGGGGCATGGGCTGCCTGCGGACCTTCCCGGCCCAGTCCTGCCGCCTGCGCTACCGCAGCAGCCGCTTCAAGCGAACCCCCGGCCGCTGGACCATCCTCGCCGCCTCGCTCCACCTGACCCACACGCCGGCGGCCCCGATCACCTACCAGCCGCTCGCGGACGAGCTCGGCGTGCCCGTCGGCGCGCGCCCGACCGTTCCGGAGGTCACCGCGGCCGTACTCGCCAACCGCCGTCGGCGCGGCCTCCTCCTCGACCCGAGCGACCAGGACTCCCGGCAGGTCGGATCCGTCTTCCTCAACCCTCGAATCACCACCGCCCAGGCCACGCGCTGGTCCGACCGCGGCTGCCCGGTCCACCAGGACAGCGATGGCGGCCTCCGAGCCAGCGCCGGGTGGCTCCTGGAGCATGTCGGCTGCCGGCCCGGCCAAGCCGTCGCCGACGGCGTGCGCTGCTCGGAACGCCGGACCCTCACGGTCACCGCTCAAGGAGAGGCCACAGCGGCAGCGTTCGTCCGGGCGCTCGCTGACCTCACCGCCCAGGTCGCAGCTGCAACCGGAATCATCCTCCAGCCCGAGCCGACGCGCGTCGGCCAGTGGGTCACCGGCCCCTGATCTCCCGCTGGCCTCAGCTACTTGCCACCTCCGCCACACGCCGGTCGATCAAGGTGGCTGGGCTGGCCGAGCGCACATTGCCGAACAGCTCTTGGCCCGCGAAATGAGGCAGTGCGATCCTCCACCGAGGGCTGGAATCTGATCAGCAGGCTTACCGTCAGCTACATCGTCCGAGTGTCCCAGTTGACCGAGGTCGCAGGCCGGATTGCTGCCCATCGGGGTGAAGGATCGACGAACAGGCTTTAGGCCTACAGCCTTTCGCTGACCTTCTTCACGACTGAGGAGTTGTCCCCCGGCTACGGGAAGTGCGCAGGGCGCTCACCCCGTGGCCGTGGAGGCGGGGTGAGCGCCGTGGCGAGTCCGGACGTCGCCGTTCGTCAGACCAGCGTGACCGGAAGGTCGTCGTGTGCGGTCCGTTCGCCCCTGGGTACGGCCAGCAGGGTGATCAGCACGCCGAGCACGGCGAAGCCCGCTCCGACGGCGAACGCGAGCCGGAAGCCCTCCGTCATCGCGTCGGCCATGGCCGGGCCGCCGGCCTGCTTGCCCTCAAGGAGCTCCCTGATACGGGCGTTGGCCACCGAGGAGAGCACGGCGAGCCCGAGCGCGCCGCCGATCTGCTGGGTGGTGTTGATGAGCCCGGAGGCGAGGCCCGACTCCTGCGGTGTCACACCGGAGACGGCGACGATGGTCACGGGCACGAACGAGAACCCGAGCCCGAGCGCCGCGACCACCGAGGGCAGGAGCACGTCCCCGGCGAACGTGCCGTCGGCGGGGATGCGGGTGAACAGCAGGAGGCCCACCGCGGTGAGCGCCAGACCGCAGGCGAGGACGGGCCTGGGCCCGACCTTGGTCACCAGCTGGGAGGCGGCGCCGGCGGCGACGATGCTCGCCACCGAGAAGGGCAGGTAGGACAGTCCGGCCTCCAGTGCGGAGAAGCCGAGCACCTGCTGGAGGTAGAGGGAGATGAAGAAGAACATCGACAGCAGCGCGGCGCCCACCAGCAGGGACACCGCGTTGGCGCTGGAGAGGTTGCGGTTGCGGAAGATCCGCAACGGCATCACCGGGTGCTTGACGAGGCGCAGTTCGACCAGGGCGAAGACCAGCAGCAGGACGGCCGCGAGGCCCAGTAGCCCGATGGTCCTGGCCGAGCCCCAGCCCGCCCGCTCGGCGTCCACGAGCGCGTAGACCAGCACGCTGAGACCGCCGGTGACCAGTGCGGCGCCGGCGAAGTCGATGCCGGTGCGTTCGTGGCCGCGGCTCTCGCGGACGAACCTCGGTGTGAGGACGGCGGCGACGACGCAGATCGGCACGTTGACGAACATCACCCACTCCCAGCCCGCCCACTGGGTGAGCACACCGCCGAGCAGCACGCCGATGGCCCCGCCTGCTCCGGCGAGCGCGCCCCAGATGCCGAGGGCCTTGTTGCGTTCGGCGCCTTCGGTGAAGGTCGTGGTGACGATGGACAGGGCGGCTGGCGCGATGATCGCGGCGCCGAGGCCCTGCCCGACCCGCGCGGCGATCAGCAGGCCCGCGGTCGGGGCGAGACCGCCGAGCAGCGACGTGGCGGCGAACAGGCCGAGTCCGGTCATGAACACCCGCCGCCGTCCGAGCAGATCGGCGGTCCGGCCGCCGAGCAGCAGGAAGCCGCCGAAGGCGAGTGCGTAGGCGTTGACGATCCACTGGACGTCGGAGTCGGCGAAGTGCAGGTCCCGCTGGATCGAGGGCAGCGCGACGTTCACGATCGAGGCGTCGAGCACCACCGTCAACTGGGCGACGGCCAGGACGACGAGCGCCTTCCAGCGGAGCGGATCCGGGGAGGGGGTCGAGGTCGAGGTCGATAAGGAGGAAGTGGGAGGCATGGCCATGGGAGGGATACGCTCCTGTGGGTTAAAGTGGTAACCGGAATCGGACTCACGGTTCCGGATGGCGACGATACGGAGGCGCGGTTCCCCTTGTCAAACACCCCTTCCCCTCCCCCTTCCCGCTCCAGCACACCCACCGGCGGCAAGCTGCGCTCCGACGCCGCCCGCAACCGGCTCAAGGTGCTCGACGCCGCCCGAGCCGCCTTCTCCGAGTCCGGCCGGGACGCCCAGATGGGCGACATCGCCCGCAGGGCCGGGGTGGGCGTCGGGACGGTGTACCGCCACTTCCCCACCAAGGAATCGCTGGCTGAAGCGATCGTGGAACACCGGTTCCAGCAGACCCTGGACTTCCTCAGGAACGAGGTGCTCCCCGACCCCGACCCCTGGCACGGCCTCGCCCGCTCCCTGGAGTTCTGCGGAATCATGCAGGAACAGGACCGGGGCTACGCGGAGACGGTCACCGCGATGGTCGGCGGCAGCACGTTCGACGCGGCGGCGATCGCCGAACTCAACGAGCTCACCGACAAGGTGCTCAAGCGCGCCCAGGCCGAGGGCTCGGTGCGAGAGGACCTGACCGTCGCTGACGTGTCACCGCTCTACATCGGCCTCTGCCACGTCGTACAGGCCGGGGTCACCGACTGGCGCCGCTACCTGGGCATCATCCTCGACGGGCTGCGCCCGCGGCGGTGCGCGGACTGCTCCCGCGACTGACACCGTCCATCGCCCGCCGCCGGGGGGCGAATCAGGAAATCCGCCGGCAAACCCCCCACCTCCCCAACTCCCTCGGCAAGAACTCCCCCCAAAGGTGAACCCGATGGAGACCCGGCCGCGTGTCTACGTCTGTAGGGCGACTGCAGAGTGGCCTTACATTCGCTCAGCCACCTGGTAACGAAAGGGAGACCCAAAGATGAAGATCCTGTTCGCCATCCGTGACGCGTCCTTCGCCAAGAAGAGCCTGAAGGCCAGCGCTTGGTACATCTGGTACTAAGCCGGCTGATCGGTACCTCCGGTACCTGAACAGCTGATCCGCCCCCGCCCCTGCCCCCCCTCGCGGCCTCCGCCGGGAGATCGGGCCCGGGGCGGGGGCGGAGACCGGTCCCGGCAAAGTCTCGGAGACATCACATGGCCCTCTCCCCCGCCTCCGCCCGTTCGCGAACCACCGTGCTCTCCCCCCGACTTGAGGCCCTGCTCAAGGACCATCTGGGCAAGGACGCCGTCCGGCTCGAACCCGACACGATCGGGGTCGCCGGGCCCGAGCTCACCGACCGGATCCTCGCCGCCCGGCGCGCCACCGAGATCGAACGGCCCACCTTCAAACCGCTGCACGGACGTTCGATCACCCGCACCGAGGCATCCTCGGTGACGCGGACGATCGGCAGCGACGTGCGCGAGGCACTGAAGGCTCCGCTGCCGCCGAACATCGACCTGTCCGGTCCGTGGCCGCTCACCGGACACCTCTTCCTGCGCGACCTCATCCTCGGCCGGGACCCGCGCCGACTGCGGATCCTGATGAGCCGCAACCTCGAACTGACGCCCCTGCTCACCTGGTTGGTGATCTCGGCCGGCGCCGCACTGCCCGGCAGGCCCAAGCCCGGCGACGACCTCACCGAACTCGGCAAGCTCACCGCGAAGGCGACCAACTACCAGGACCGCCGGTACGCGCTCGGCATGTACCGCCGAGCCGCCGCACCGGTCTGCTTCACCATCTCCACCCTGGTCGCGAACGCGCTCTGGCTCGGCGCGCCGTTCGACGACAGCACGCCGAACCGGAACATCATCTTCGAGTCGCTGCGCCTGCTGCCGCCGTCCTGGAACATCCTGCGCCGCGCCTCGCCCGAGTACCCCGCGATCGACCCGCGGATCGGCGCCGGCGACGACGTCCTCGTCCTGCCGCTGCTCTCGCACCGCGACCCGGCCCTGTGGGAGGACCCGCACGAGTTCCGCCCGGAGCGCTGGGACCACCTCGACCCGGACAACACTCCCGGCTACCTGCCGTTCGGGCACACCTCCGAACGCTGCTGGGGCCGGCACATGGTGATGCCGCTCGCCGAACTGCTGCTGGACCAGATCCGTACGGCCGGCCTGGTCGTCGACCCCGAGCAGCGGACCGCCAAGGTGCCGCTCCTCGGCCTGCTCGGCGTCAGCGAGGTCCGCGTCCTGAAGCCACGGGATGCACACTGATCACATGCACGATGATCATATACAGGCCGACCACAGCGGGGCCGAACACAGGACCGCCGAACCGGAGTTCGCCGACGGCCAGTTCTACGCCGACCCGCACGCCGCGTACCGCCGCTGGCGCACCGAGGGCGGCGCCCGCAAGGTCCGGTTCGGCGGCGCGGCCGGACTCGAAGGCTGGGTCGTCACCGGCCACGCCGAGTGCCGGGCCGCCCTCACCGACCCCCGGCTGAGCAAGAAGGCCGTCACCGAGGCGTTCGCCCGACACGTCGGGAACTCCGAGGGCGGCCCGGGCCGCGACCTGATGACGCACATGCTCAACTCCGACCCCCCGGAGCACACCCGACTGCGCAAGCTGGTCCAACAGGCCTACACCGGGCGGCAGGTGGCGACCCTGCGACCGATGGTCGAGCGCCACGTCAACGCACTGCTCGACCAGCTCGACGGGCCCGACCCGGTCGAGCTGATCAGCGAGTTCGCACTGCCGCTGCCACTCGCGGTCGTCTTCGAACTGTTCGGCGCGCCGCAGGCCGAACGGGAGAACCTCCAAGTCCGGGGCAACGCCGTCGATGCCGACCCGGAGGACGACGGCGAGGCGGACGGCGCAGCAGACGGCGGAGCAGACGGCGAAGTCTCGGTGGAGACCGCCGAAGGCATGGCGGACTACCTGCGCGCCCTGGTCGACCACAAGCGCACCCACCCGGGCGACGACCTGATCTCCGAACTCCTCGCCGCCCAGGCGGACGGCGACCGGCTGACCGAGGCCGAGATCACCTCGATGGCGTTCCTGCTCGCGATCGCCGGCCACCAGAGCACCGTCAACCTGATCACCAACGGCATCCACGCGCTGCTCCGCCACCCCGGGCAACTCGCGGCGCTACGCGCGGATCCGGCGCTGCTTCCCGGCGCGATCGAGGAAGTCCTGCGCTACGAGAGCCCGTTCAGCATCGCCTCGCTGCGCCGCACGACCGAGCCGGTGACCATCGCGGGCACCACGATCCCGGCCGGCGAGTTCGTCCAGATCGCCCTGCTCGCCGCCAACCGCGACCCGGCCGTCTTCACCGACCCCGACCGCTTCGACATCACCCGCCCGGACGCCACCCGACACCTCGCATTCGGCCACGGCATCCACCACTGCCTCGGCGCCCAACTGGGCCGCCTCCAGGCCGAGGTCGCATTCACCGAACTGCTGCGCCGCTTCCCCGCCCTACGCCTGGCCGAACCGGCCGAACCCGCGCAGTGGCAGGAGAACCCGAGGCACCGCGGGCTGCTCAACCTGCGAGTGCTGCTGCACTGACGCCCGCCGGCCCCCACCCGCCCAAGGCCGGTGGGGGCCGAGCACATCACCTGCTCGGTCCGGGCCCGCCCATCCGACGCACCCCGTCGAGAACCAACTCCACACACCAGAACGGTCTCCACCGCGGTAAGTGGCAACTCCCCCCGGACAGCCGTGCTCCCACGCGCCGCTTCCAGGACTCACTGCGGCGGCGCTGAAGCTCTACGACCTTCCCCATGCCCGGGGCCAACTACCCGCAAGGCCGGCAACACTCCGCGGCAACCGGCGACCAGCCCCCGCCCCACTTCGCTTCGCCCAGCAGCGCCCACCGCGCACCTGTCCCACATGAACACCACCCGGCGGACAGCCTCCTCAGCCTCGATCCCGCACAACCAGCCGAACACACGCGGCCCCCTACCTGCACCGCCCACAAGAGCACCCAGACGCCACCGCGTCACCGGCGGCAGTCGGCGGCCCCGAACAATCTCTGCTACCGCCCCCAGCATGTACGACAGCAACAGACTGACCCTCAACCAGCCCCTAACCTCGAACGGCTACCACTGCCAACGGTCCTCAACCTCCACGTGCAGGTACGCTTCGAGAACTCAGGCCACGACACCGACAACCAGCCTTGGGGTAAGGAGAGATGGCAACAACACATCGACTGTTCGACGGAGCCTCCACCAATCGAACTGAACCAATCAAGCCCCTCGGCCGCTAATCACCCCAGGTCAAAAAGCATCGGCCCCGCACCCGCGGGGATTGCTCCGCCTTCTCCGTCCGCATCTGCTGTGATCTCCCATCGGCCCCGCACCCGCGGGGATTGCTCCGTCAAATCCCCGTGGGTGACGATCGCCCACCAATCGGCCCCGCACCCGCGGGGATTGCTCGTGCTGGCCGGGGCCGGGGTGCTCCGGTGGGACATCGGACCCGCACCCGCGGGGATTGCTCCGTGGTTGCCGCCAGCGCAGCGTGGTCCTCCTGATCGGCCCCGCACCCGCGGGGATTGCTCCAGGTAGCCCATGCCCGCCGTGCTCTCGCCGTCATCGGCCCCGCGCTCGCGGGGATTGCTCCGCGATCGGGACCTGGCTCGCCGGTCTTCGGGCGTTGGCCCCGCACACGCGGGGATTGCTCCACGCGAATCGCCCGCGCGCTGTCGGCCCCGCGCTCGCGGGGATCGCTCACCCACTCGTCCTCGTACACCGCGGCCGGGTAGGTCGGCCCCGCGCTCGCGGGGATCGCTCTCAGGGTTACTGGTCGGGAACGCTTTCCGCATCGTCGGCCCTGCGCTCGCGGGGATCGCTCCGTGGGTCAGCCGGCCCTGGACCGGGACAAGTTGTCGGCCCCGCGCTCGCGGGGGGTTACTCTCAGTTCAGGGCACCGAGGACATCGTCCTGGAGATCGGCCCCCCGCTTGCGGGGATTGCTCTGTCCACCGTCACCGGTCACCACGCCACCCTCTATCGGCCCCACAATCTTGGGAATTGCTCCAAGCTGCTGGAGACCCGGGCCGACCGCCTGACGTCGGCCCCGCGCTCGCGGGAGTTACTCTCCGAACAAGGCCAAGGGGACGGCTTGGGAGAGCTCGGCCCCGCGCTCGCGGGGATTGCTCCCGGTGGAAGTCCGCTTCGTGGTCGTCAGCGTGGTCGGCCCTGCACACGCGGGGATTGCTCCAGCGTTCCGCAGCGGTGCCAGCCGTACGCCTTGTCGGCCCCGCGCTCGCGGGGATTACTCCAAGGGCTGCCACCGGATACACAACCGCTTCATGTCGGCTCCGCGCTCGCGGGGATGGTTCAGGGGACCAGCCCGTCGCACCATTGACCACCGGGAGTTGGTCTCGTCGAGGGTGCGAGCAAGGCGGACACGAGCCTGCCAGGGCCGGTCGAAGACGGTGTCCAACCGCCTTCGACCGGCACACGGGCCCGCGCCACTGGCAACTCACCACGGTGCTGCCCGACGCCCGCCGCCACACCGTCGAGTTCGCCGAACCGTCTACCAACGCCCCGCAATCGTCACCTGCACCACCGACCGGAACGGCCTCCAGGACAGCGGACAACACCCCAGAACGCGGCACCGGGACGACGAGCGGCAAGCTGGCGGGCGGGAGGCTGCCGACGGACCTGCCGCTCGGCACCGCACCTCGACCCGAGCGAGAGCATCCAGACCCCCCGGCGTCACCGGCGGCAGGAAGCGATCCCAAACGACCTCCGCCACCACCACGGCACACAGCATTTGCGACAACAGCGCGTCACCCCCGCCCACCCAGCCACCTCCTGACCTCTGGCGGATACCAACGCCAACCGCCCCCAAACATCGCCCCAGACCTTCCCGCACGAGTACGCTTCGGGAGCGCGAGACACCGCTGACAACTCTCCCCACGTGCGCGAAGAAGCATGAACTCCTTCACAGACCGCCTACCTAATCGAACTGAATCAACTGACGGCACCTGACACGAATCACCGCAGGTCAGGAAGTATCGGCCCCGCGCTCGCGGGGATTGCTCCTCTGATGGATCCGGAAATCGGCGAAAGCCACTATCGGCCCCGCGCTCGCGGGGATTGCTCCGCCATCCAGCGCGGTGGAGGCCCGCTCACCGCATCGGCCCCGCGCTCGCGGGGATTGCTCCGTGGTCGGTGGCGACTACGTGGCGGGTGACCGATCGGCCCCGCGCTCGCGGGGATTGCTCCGGCGAGCGGCTGGATCCGCAGCGGGAGGTTCGATCGGCCCCGCGCTCGCGGGGATTGCTCCTCTGCTCTCTGTGTTCCTAGACGGGCCGTCGGATCGGCCCCGCGCTCGCGGGGATTGCTCCCCTCCGAGCTTGCGCAGCCGCTCCCGCTCTGCATCGGCCCCGCGCTCGCGGGGATTGCTCCTGCGCCTGGGTGTCAGCCCCGGGCACGTGAAGATCGGCCCCGCGCTCGCGGGGATTGCTCCCGTCGAAGGACTGCTCGGTGACGTACTGGTAGATCGGCCCCGCGCTCGCGGGGATTGCTCCGTCTCAGCGATCAACCCCACCAGCATGGTGACATCGGCCCCGCGCTCGCGGGGATTGCTCCCCGCCGCGCTGAAAGGCCCGGACGACAAGTTCATCGGCCCCGCGCTCGCGGGGATTGCTCGCAAGCTCAGCCGGGGTGAGGTCGAACAGGCTCATCGGCCCCGCGCTCGCGGGGATTGCTCCGCGCAGCCTTGGCCATCGCTCGGGTTTGCGCTATCGGCCCCGCGCTCGCGGGGATTGCTCCGCCGCGGTCGAGGTCGGACACGGTGCACTGCCGTCGGCCCCGCGCTCGCGGGGATTGCTCTGCTCACCCCGCAGCCGCCGGTCTGCTCG
>NZ_JBHWIO010000026.1:40293-70070 GCF_042732075.1 Kitasatospora sp. NPDC059812 | reverse complement strand
GCTCGGGGTGTCGGCCCCGCGCTCGCGGGAATTGCTCCCTGCTCGTGGGGCGCGGCTCCGGGTTCCGGGTGTCGGCCCCGCGCTCGCGGGGATTGCTCTGCTCACCCCGCAGCCGCCGGTCTGCTCGGGGTGTCGGCCCCGCGCTCGCGGGAATTGCTCCCTGCTCGTGGGGCGCGGCTCCGGGTTCCGGGTGTCGGCCCCGCGCTCGCGGGGATTGCTCCGGGATGCCGCGGGGCTTGAGCACGTACTCGATGTCGGCCTCGCGCTCGCGGGGATTGCTGCCCGTCCTGCGGCCGTAGCCGCCACCGGCGCACGTCGGCCCCACGCTCGCGGGGATTGCTCCACCTTCGGCACCATCAAGGCGAAGGCCTCGGTGTCGGCCCCGCACACGCGGGGGTTACTCCCCGAACAAGGCCAAGGGGACGGCTTAGGAGAGCTCGGCCCCGCGCTCGCGGGGATTGCTCTGATCTCCCCCGGGGTGTTTTGATCTCGTGTCGGTCGGCCCCGCGCTCGCGGGGATTGCTCCTTCGCGTATGGGGTGGCGAACGTCGTGGTGGAGTCAGCCCCGCGCTCGCGGGGATTGCTCCGGCCACCAGGTCGCATCGAGGGCGTCGTCGGCATCGGCCCCGCGCCTGCGGGGATTTCTCCCCCAACAAGGCCAAGGGGACGGCTTGGGAGAGGTCGGCCCTGCGGTCGCGGGGATTGCTCTGCCGTGATGGCTGGTCAGCTCTCGGCCGCGCAGTTGACCCCGCGCTCGCGGGGATTGCTCCCGGGGGTGCGGAAGGTGCGGTGCGCTTGCGCGATCGGCCCCGCGCCCGCGGGGGTTGCTCCCCGGGCCGCCCGATCCACATGCCCACTCGATCATCGGCCCCGCGCCTGCGAGGATTGTTCCTCCTCGGGCATAGGGGCGGGCATGTAGCCGTAGTTGGCCCCGCGCTCGCGGGGATTGCTCCGCGAGCCAGGCTGGCGGCGTCCCGTCTGCTCTGTCGGCCCCGCACGCGCGGGGATTGCTCGGCGAGCGCCAGGCGCAGGGTGAGCACGATCTGGTCGGCCCCGCACGCGCGGGGATTGCTCCGTCTCGGGCGACGCTCTGAAAGCCGCGGAGACGTCGGCCCCGCGCTCGCGGGGATTGCTCTGCCGTGATGGCTGGTCAGCTCTCGGCCGCGCAGTTGACCCCGTGCTCGCGGGGACCGCTCTTCGAGGAAACCGGCCAGGACCTCCGTGCCGTCGTCGGCCCCGCGATCCCGAGGGGCTTCAAGAAGCCACTGTCGTGCGATCCGATTGGGGGGTTCGGCGTGACGGCGCCGGACGCAGCTGCGCCCCGCCCCGGAGGCTCGGGGTGGGGCGCAGCCGCGTGTTCAGCGCATCAGTTCATCTGCGGTGGCGGGCAGTCGTATGGACTGACCGTTCATCACCATTTGCTGGAGAAGGGCGAATCCATCCTGCTTCGAGACGATGAATCCGACGCAGGCGACCGCCATCACGTCTTTGGTGCGCATCGTCGGGATCCCTCTGTGTCGCGCGAGGTCCAGCGACGCCTTGTCGTCGCTGATCCACGTGGCCTCTTTGAACTCCACCCGGGTGCTGATGACGTGCAGGGTCTCGGACTCCCCGAGATGCCTGAGCGGATCCGACGGGCTGCCGAAGAACACGCCCTGTCGAATCCGCTCCACGGCCTCGGGGTCGTCGACTTCGATCGGCTCCCCCAGCCAGCGGGAGACGTCGGGTAGGTCCAGGGCCGGCAGATATCGCGATGATCGCTTGGCTTCGTACGCCACTGCTTCCGTCCATCGACCCCGGCCGCTCAGTACGTTTTCCAGGATGTCGAGCCTGGAGACGGACGCGAAGTTGCACAGGACCGTGTTGTCGGGAAAGCAGCTGATCATGGGCTGAACGCGAGCTCCGTTCCGGGATCGGACGGTGCCGCCTGCTGCTGCTCGGGCTCGAACTGGGCGGGCTCCAGGAGGTCCAGGAGCACGTCCGGGTCGAGGTCCAGGAGGGCTGCCAGCGGCCGGACTGTCGTATCACCCGAAGCATAAGCCTTGATTGCCAGCTCTGTTAGTCGTCGAGGATGCCAACCCCGTTGGCTGCGCTCGGTGTTGACCATGTGCTGCTCCAAGGCCCCCGCGGCACCGGCAATCCTGGCGCCGTCGGCTGTCAACATCGCGCCCCACTGCCTGCGCTGATCAGCAGTCAGGACCCCCAGCACCTTCAGCCGGGTTGCCATCGCGCTCGGCGACACGCGGTACTTCCAGGCCAGCTCCGCCACCAGGTCACCGCCGGCCGTTCGGTCCCGGGCGTCGGCCAGGACGGTGGTACGCGGCATCAGGAACTCCGCAGCGAATGCGTTCGCCTGCACTTCCATCGCGGTGGTCGACCGGCCCGGCTGCACCTTCTCGACGACCGCCTCGTCATGCGCGTCGCCGGCGAGAATGTGGCCGAGTTCGTGGGCAAGGGTGAACCGTTGGCGTGTCCACACATTGGTTTTGGCAACGAGGATGAGGTCGAAGCTCTCGGTCGACCAGGACAGGCCGTCCAGCTTGTCGGGAAGATCGACGCCCGCGATCTCCACGCCGAAGGCCTGCTCGAAGCTTGAAGCTAGGTTCTGGGTCGAGAGGGTCCAGGGGTCGACTCCCACTGCCGCCAGGGCGGCCTGGGCGAGCTGCGTGCCGTCGATTCCCTCTGGGCGGTTGTGGGCGCGCCTCGGCAGGTCGCTCCCGATCCGCGCCAAGGCGTCGATCACCTGCTCGTACCGGCCCAGGAGTCTGCGCACTTCGTCGGTGGTGTGCTCACAGGCGCCCGTCTTCCGCGCGGCGGCGCCGAGCGCCGAGCGCGGCTCGACGCCGCGCAGCAACCAGTCAACGGTTCTGCCGCCGAAATCGGCGATCAGCGCCAGTTCGAGGGAGGTGAAGCGGCGTTTCCCGCCAAGCGACTTCGACAGCTTGTCTGGGGAGATTCCAATGCGCTCCGCCATGACGGCCTGGGTCTCACCCGTTGAGCCGATGACCTGACGCACGCGTTCAATCAGTCCGGCATCCATGCTGTGACCGTACAGTCGCGTTGCGATTCTCGCAATCGACATGACCAGGTTGTGACCTGGGGTTCACCCTCCTGAGTGAGTGCGCGGCGCGCACTGACAGCGAAGCCACGACAGGTGCTCTGACCTGCGGAAATGCAATCGCGGCCACACGGTGATTGGGTGCCGCCGGGCGCAGTGGCGAGCCAGGTCGGCAATGGCCGCTGCAATCATTGGTACAGACCAGGCCGCCGCACGTCATTGCTTCGGGGACATGCCGGCTTGTCGAGCGGATGGCCGCGTCCGCGTCCGCCCAAGGCCTCCCCGCGTAGGCCGGGACGCGGCTGTGCCCCACTGGGCAGGGCCAGTGGGACGCAGCCACTCAAGCGGTCAGGAGAGGCTGGTGATCTGTAGCTCTGTGACGCGGCACGCCTCCTCGTTCGGCAGCAGTCGTCCCCACGCCCGCGGGAATCGCTCTCCGCTAGCATCAGTGCCAACCCAGTGGCACGGGTCGGCCCCACCCTCGCGGGGATTGCTCCACCTTCGGCACCATCAAGGTGAAGGCCGTAGTGTCGGCCCCGCACACGCGGGGATTGCTCCCCGAACAAGGCCAAGGGGACGGCTTGGGAGAGTTCGGCCCCGCGCTCGCGGGGATGGTTCAGGAGACCAGCCCATCACACCGGTGACCACCGGGAGCTGGTCTCGTCGAGGGGAAGAGGCATGAACTCCTTCACACGCCGCCTGCCTAATCGAACTAAATCAACTGACGGCCCCTGACGCGAATCACCGCAGGTCAGCAAGTGTCGGCCCCGCGCTCGCGGGGATTGCTCCGGGCCAGTGGCGCCCTTCATGGTGCGGCCGTGGTCGGCCCCGCGCTCGCGGGGATTGCTCCCGCTGACTCGCCCTGGCCTGCCGCCCACCGGCGTCGGCCCCGCGCTCGCGGGGATTGCTCTCGAGGTCTGAGTCGGATGGCGACGCAGGTGCTGTCGGCCCCGCGCTCGCGGGGATTGCTCCGAGAGCACGGCCTCTCCGGTGGTCACCAGACGGTCGGCCCCGCGCTCGCGGGGATTGCTCCCCGATTCGACCCGGGTCACTGACCATCTGTTCGTCGGCCCCGCGCTCGCGGGGATTGCTCTCTCCCGATCGGCCTGGCCGACGCGCTTCTGTGGTCGGCCCCGCGCTCGCGGGGATTGCTCCACGACGAGCGCAGGGTCTTCCTCGGTGACCTGGTCGGCCCCGTGCTCGCGGGGATTGCTCCCGTCAGCCCGGCATTGTGGGCGCGCTGGGACTGTCGGCCCCGCGCTCGCGGGGATTACTCCCGCCGCTCGATGTCCTGCTCCGCCTTGTACGGGTTGGCCCCCGCACATGCGGGGATTGCTCCAGCACCGGCTCGCCGGGGAACAGCACGGCCCAGTCGGCCCCGCGCTCGCGGGGGTTGCTCTCGGTTCAGGGCACCGAGGGCATCGCCCTGGAGATCGGCCCCCCGCTTGCAGGGATTGCTCCTCGGTGTGCTTCGAGGCGCCCGGAGACCGGAGTTGGCCCCGCGCTTGTGGGGATTGTTCCGGGGTGACGGCCCAGGAGGAGAATCAGGCCTTTCGGCTTCGCGCCTCCGGGCGGGGTTGCCGGCATCAGGAGGAAGTAGGTTGGCTCGCTGCCTGGACGGCGGCTCCCGGCCCTCCTGGTAGTTGAGGGGGACGCCATCGTCGGTGGGGGCCAGGACTTTATGGGGCTGCCCCTTCGTCCCATGTGCCACGTTCGTGTGGCCCCTGGTTGCCGGGAACGCCCGGTTGGCCTTGGGGCATGCCGTCGTATCCCGCCAGTTCTGGTGCTCGGTCAGTCATGGGCCCGAATCCGGGCCCATGGCGTGATCTCTGGGGAGACATCCGGGTCTTCGGAAACCGTCCTGGTGCCCACACGGGCTCAATCGAACGCGTGCTTCTTTCTCCTTCGGAAAGGTGTCGACCTCCAGGGCGGGGCACGAAACCCCCGTCGCCGGCGTGGGCAACTGGCTTATAGGCGAGACCATTTGTGGCCGACAAGAGGTGGTCCCGTTGTGCGGCGTGCCGCGCAACGGGACCATCGGCCGGCTGCAGCCGGGCTGCCGGCGGGAATCCCACCTCCGGACCCCGTGGCTCCGGAGGTGGGATTCGAGGGGCCCTGTCGGGCCGGCCGTGGGGGAGATCACGGCCGGGCCGAGGGGGCGGGGGGATCAGTGCGGGAGGTTCCACTTCTGGTTGTCGGCGCCGTTGCAGTCCCAGATGCCGAGCTGGTTGCCGTTGTTGGTGGCGAAGCCCAGGTCGTCCAGGCAGCGGCCGGACTGCGGGTTGAGCAGCGAGCCGTCGGGCTGGGCCTTCCACTGCTGGGCTCCGCTGCCGTTGCAGTCGTAGAGCTGGACCATGGTGTGGTTGGCGGTGTTGCCACCCTCCACGTCCATGCACTTGCCGAGGGCGCGCATCGTCCCGTCCACTCCGACGGTCCACTTCTGGGCGTTCGTGCCGTTGCAGTCATAGATCTGGACCGCGGTGCCGTTCTTGTTCTCGCCGCCCCGGACGTCGACGCACTTGCTCGCGTAGCCGCTGATCTGGCCCTGCGGCCCGGCGACCGGCGGCGGCACCGTCCCGAGGAAGACGACCTGCGGGAACATGATGGTGTCGCCGAAGTTGCACATGGCGGTGCTCATCCCGCTCCCGACGACGGCTCCGCCGATCGCCATGCGCATGTACGGGCCGGTGTTGTTGACGTAGTACTGGCACTGCGCCTGCACGCGCCAGATCTGCAGGGGGCTGATGCCCGAACAGGTTCCGATGACCTGGCCGCCGCCGGCGGCGATGGCGTTACACCCGCCGGCCAGCGCCGCGCTCGAACTCGCCTGCTCTGCCTGGGCGGTGGCGGGCGCGGCCTGGCGCGCGGCGGTGGATGCGGCCTGGGCGGCGGCGGGGACGGTGAGTGCCGCGGCGGAGGCCAGCAGCGTGGTCATCATGACAACAGCGGTACGGCGCATGAGGGTTGGGCCCTTTCCGTGATGACAGGGTGATGGCACTGCTCAGATGTTGCGCAGGTTTGGTCATGAGCATTGCAGTGCCGCCTGGGGCCGTCAACGGATGTGGGCCGACAAGATGTCGCCATTCACCTCAGCTCATCCGCGACCTGCTTGTTCCCGCCGGACGGGAGTCTGAAAGGAGTCGGACGGGAGCCGAACAGGGGCTGGATTCAGCCGAATTGACGCGATCTCAGCCCAGCGCGCGGTCGAGGTTGAAGGCCGCGCTGATCAGCGAGAGGTGGGTGAAGGCCTGCGGGAAGTTGCCGAGTTGCTCGCCGGTCGGGCCGATCTCCTCGGCGAACAGCCCGAGGTGGTTGGCGTAGGTGAGCATCTTCTCGAAGGCGAGCCGGGCCTCCTCCAGGCGGCCGGCGCGGGCCAGTGCCTCGACGTACCAGAAGGAGCAGATCGAGAAGGTGCCCTCGGAGCCGCTCAGGCCGTCCGGGCTGGTGGCCGGGTTGTAGCGGTAGACCAGGGAGTCGGAGACCAGGCCCTTGGTGAGCGCGTCCAGGGTGGAGAGCCACTTGGGGTCGGTGGGCGAGATGAACTTGGCCATCGGCATCATCAGCAGCGAGGCGTCCAGTTCGCCGTCGTCCAGGGACTGGACGAACGCGCCCAGCTCGCTCGACCAGCCGCGCCGCATGATCTGGTGGTAGATCGCGTCCCGGGTCTGCCGCCAGCGGGGCAGGTCGGCCGGCAGGCCTCGGCGGTTCGCCATCCGGATCGCCCGTTCCAGCGCCACCCAGCACATCAGCCGCGAGTACACGTAGTTCCTGCGGCCGCCGCGGGTCTCCCAGATGCCCTCGTCGGGCTGGTCCCAGTTCTCGCAGAGCCAGTCCGCCACCATGCCGACGTCCTCCCAGCCGGCGCTGCTGATCGGCTGCCCCCACTTGTCGTACAGGTAGATGGAGTCGATCATGGCTCCGTAGATGTCCAGCTGGAGCTGGCCGGTGGCGGCGTTGCCGACCCGGACGGGTGCGGAGCCCAGGTGGCCCTCCAGGTGCGGCAGCGCGTACTCGGGCAGCTCGGTGCGCCCGTCGATGCCGTACATGATCTGCAACGGGCCGTTCGCGGCGGTGTCGCGCATGCGCTCGAAGAGGAAGCCCATGAACGCCTCGGCCTCCGAGGTGAACCCGAGGCGCAGCATGGCGTAGACGCAGAAGGCGGCGTCGCGGACCCACATGTACCGGTAGTCCCAGTTGCGCTCGCCGCCGACCTGCTCGGGCAGGCTGGTGGTGGGTGCGGCGACGATCGCGCCGGTCGGCGCGTAGGTGAGCAGCTTGAGCAGCAGGGCGGAGCGGTGCACCATCTCCCGCCACCGCCCCTGGTAGCGCGACCCGGCCAGCCAGTGGCGCCAGAACCGGACGGTCGCCTCGAACTGTTCCTCCGCCTCGGCGCGCGGACACGACCGGGCCGGGACGTCGTCGCCGATCTGGTCGAGGGCGAACACGACGGAGTCGCCCTCCAGGAGCTTGAAGTGCGACCACACGTCCAGGCCGTCGGTCTCCAGCGGCGCGGTGGCGGTCAGCGCGAGCGTGAGCGACGGGGAGCGGAACACCGCGACGTGGCCTTCGAGGGACACGGTGTGCGCCTCGGCGCCGTAGCCGAAACGCGGGGCGATCCGCGCCCGGAACGGGAGGATTCCCCGGACGCAGATGAGCCGCCGGATCAGCCGGTGCCGGGCGACCTCGGGCGACCCCTCGGCCACGGGCATGAAGTCCTGGATCTCCGCCACGCCGTCCGCGGCGAAGAAGCGCGTGATCAGCACGTTCGTGTCGGGGAAGTAGAACTGCCGGGTGCGGGTCGGGACGTCCGCGGCCAGCTCGAACGATCCGCCCCGGTCCGCGTCGAGGATGGCCCCGAACACGCTGGGCGCGTCGAAGCGCGGACAGCAGTACCAGTCGATGGTGCCGTTCGTGCCGACCAGGGCGGTCGTCCGGAGGTCGCCGATCAGGCCGTGCTCGGAGATCGGCAGGTACCGGCCGCTGTCCGCCTGCTCGAACCCCGTCGTGTCGAACGCCATGCCGACCTCCCCGCCGCTGTGGCGCGGGCTTGGAGACGAAGCCTTCCCAGCCATGGTAGATCGCCGGCGGCGTAGGGGCCGGGCCGAGCACCGGCCGGGCCTCGTGGGCCCCGGCCGGTGAGGTCCCCGGCCGGTGCGGCTTCCGCCGTGGGCGTGGCCCCTCCCGTCCCAGCCGGACGCGAGGGGCCACGCCCCGTGGTCAGCGGGTGACGCTCCAGACCAGGCTGCGGGTGAGCGCCGGGGTCAGGGCCGGGTCGATGACGGACGAGGTGGGGTCGTTCGCGACGGCCTTGAGCTCGTGGGCGGCGGGCTTGGGGCCGGTGGGGCCGAGGTCGGAGACGGCGATCGTCTTGCGGTCGCGCAGGGCCGTCACCTCCTTGCCGTCGAGGTACCACCGCAGCTTGGTGCCGGAGACCGGGAGGTCGACGGTGAGGCGGTCGGTCGCGGTCAGCCGGGTGGTGACGGGCGTGGCGCTGGAGAGGGCGGAGGCGTGCCGGTAGAAGCCGGCGATCATCGCCTCGCGGCCGGGCAGGTTGAACTCCCGCCCGAGGGAGCGCATCACCGAGTTGTCGGTCGGCCGGTTGAGGCCGGACGGGTAGTTGCTGCCGCCCTGGTAGGCGCCGACGGTGCCACCGTCGGGAGAGGTCTTGCCGAGCCAGCGGTACCACTTGGTCTTGTCCTGGCGCATCCGGTCGGCGCTCAGGGTGGTGATGTTGGGCTGCGTGGGCTCCGCGCCCTTGTAGGGCCCCGCCCCATCGGCCCAGTACTCGTCCGCGAGCTTGCCCAGCGAGTGGCCGGTCTCGTGCACCGCTATCTGGCCGGACGCGGCGTTGCCGCCCGCCACGGTGGCGATGCCCTCGTAGCCGAGCGGCGACTGGGTGCTGCCGTAGCCGGCGCCGCCGTACTTGGCGGTGTTGGCGACGACGATCACGAGGTCGGCCTGCGGGGCCTTGGCGGCGTAGGCGTCGACGGCCTTGATGTCCACGCACAGCAGCCGCTCGATGGAGTTGCACCAGAAGTGCGAGCCGAGCGCGGTCTTGCGGACGGTGTTCTGCTTCGGGTCCCCGGAGACGCCCGACTGTTCGGAGACGGCGCCCACGGCCCACACGTTGAACAGCTTGCGGTAGGTGGCGTAGGGCTCGACGGCGCTGATGTCCTTCCACTTCGCCGCGGCGTCCTTGCGGAACTTGTCCTGCTCCGAGGCCGTGTAGCCGTCGCCGATCATGACCACGTCCAGCTTGCTGTCCGTGCTCCCGTTGTTGACGACCTTCGTGACGGCGCCGTCCCCGGCGGCAGCCCCGGCAGCGGCCGCGCTCATGGACTGCTCGGCGACGAATGGGGACGCCGAAGGGACCTTGGTCCGGCTGATGGCGCCGTCCTCGGCGAAGACCTCGACGTCCTGGCCGCCCGGGAAGGCGTCCGGGGAGGCGTCCGGGGAGTCGGCGATGGCGACCGGCTCGGACGGGGCGGCGACCGCCGGGCCGACGCCGACGGCGAGGGCCGCCAGCGTCGTGACGCCGGCCAGGAGGACCGAGGTGAACCTGCTGTTGCGCAAAGGAGTTTCTCCGAAATCGACGGGCAGCGAGGGCCGGTGGCGAGACTCCCGGCAGGGGACGTGCGTGCAATACCGCACCGTCCCGTGCCGCGACACCGCCACCCGCCGCCACCACCGCCGCACAAGGCCGGAGCTGACGGGGCGACACCGTCCGCTCGCCACCTCACCGGTGGATACGTCCGGCTGCCCACGAACGGTTCACACCGGCTGCCGACACGGTAGTGATGGCGCCCTTGATGCGGTCGACGACGGCCAGGCGGCCGGCGAGGTCCGCTCGTACGATGCCTCCTGCGTGCAGTCGGCCGAGGAAGGGAAGCTCGGGCCTGGTCATGATTAATCCCCGCGCGCGGCACGGGACTTGAGGACACTCCCAACCCGGGCTGCCGCCAGCGCGACCGGCGACAGCCGGGTGGCCAGGTTCCGGGCCAGGATGCCGCCGCGGCCGGCCGGGACGAGCAGCGCGAAGGCCGCTCGTACGGACTGCCGGGCCTGGTCCACCAACCCCCGGTGCGCGGCCTCGTAACGGGCCAGGGCCGCGCGGTGGTCGGCGGGATCGGCGGCCAGGGCGTCGGCCAGGGCGTAGGCGCCCGCCAGGGCCAGGCTGGAGCCGCCGCCGAAGAGCGACACGCAGGACGCGGCGTCGCCGAGCAGCGTGACCCGGCCCCGCGACCACTGCAGCAGCCGGACCTGGCTCACCGCGTCGAAGTACAGCTCCTCGCTCTCGCGCACCTGCGCCAGCACCTCGGGCGCGCGCCAGCCCATCTGGGCGAACGCGGCGGTCAGCAGTCGCCGGTGCTGATCGGTGTCGCGGTGGTCGAAGTCCGGCACGGCGGCGGACCGGACCATGAACGCGGCCAGCGGCCTGCCGCATCCGGGATGCACGCAGAGGGCGCGGCCCGGCGTGTTGTGGATCGCCACTTCCCGCAGGTCGCCCGCCATCCCGGCCAACGGCATGGTGGCCACGTACATCCCCAGGTGGCGGACGAACCCGGACTCCGGGCCGAAGGCCAGCCGGCGGACGGCGGAGTGCAGGCCGTCGGCGCCGACCACCAGGGCGAAGCGGCGGGGGCGGCCAGACTCGAAGGTGACGTCGACACCCGCCTCGTCCTGGCTCAGGCTCGCGATCGAGTCGCCGAACACGAACTCGGCGTCGTCCCGGCCGGCTTCGTGGACGATCGCGGCGAGATCGCCGCGCGGCAGCTCGACCGTGTCGGCCCGGTCCGCGCCCGACAGGCCGCGCAGGTCGATCCTGCCCACCCGGCGGCCCGCGGCGTTGTAGAAGCCCACACCGGTGACCTGGGTGGCGGCCGCCCGGAGGCGGTCCCTGATCCCCATCCGCTCGGCGACCTCCATCGCGCGACCGGCGACATCGACCGGGCTGCCGCTGGAGCGCGCGGCCGCGGCCCGCTCGACCACGGTCGGCTGGAAGCCGTGGCGGGCCAGCCAGTAGGCGAGCGTCGGTCCGGCGATGCCGGCCCCGGAGATCAGCACGGTGCGATCGGCTGTCCTGGTCGAGGCGTTCATGGACGCTCCTTCTGTCATCGCCCGATCGTCGTCGCCTGATCGCGGCCAGGCCGACTCGCGGCAGCCGTCGCCGGTCAGCGGTCACGTCGGCACCCCCGGACTGACCATCGGTCAGTAATTCGACGCTACGCCCTGACCGCCGGTCAGGCAAGGGGCAGCGACTAGGCTCCCCACATGACTGCTGCCGAGAACCCCGACACCCGGGCACGGATCCTCGCGGTGGCCCTGAAGGAGTTCGCCGCGCACGGCTACCACGCCACCTCGGTACGCGGGATCGCCGAGCGGGTGGACGTGACCAAGGCCGCGGTGCTGTACCACTTCCCCAGCAAGGCGGACATCCTCGGCGCGCTGATCGAACCGATGCTGGACGACCTGGACGCCGCGCTGGCGCCCACCGGGCCGCCGGATCCGACCGCAGCCCGCTGGGCGGCGATCGAGGGGCTGCTCGACGTCTGGCTGCGCCACCGCGACCTGCTGCGGATGAGCCTGTACGACGCGGCGCCGGGCCTCACGGGCCCGGGCTTCACACGGTTCCGCGACGGGATGCTGCGCGCGAACGTCCTAGTGGCAGGGCCCCACCCGGACTTCGTCGCCCGGGTGCGCGCCGCCCAGACGATCGCCATGCTCTCCGACCCGGTGATCCTGCTCGCCGACGCCCCGCCCGAGGGCCTGCGCGCCTGCATCCTGGCCGGGGTGCACCGGCTGCTGGACGGCCCCGAAGCCCCCGCCGCAGCCACCCCCGGGCGCGGCGGCGGTGAACGGCGCGGCCGGCCGAGCGCGATGAGCCCGGCGATGGTCGACACCGCCCGGCGCCTGCACGCGGCCGGCCGCACCGCCGAGCAGATCGCGGCAGAGCTCGGAGTCTCCCGAGCGACGGTCTACCGCCACCTGCCGACGTAGCCGGAGACACGGAGGCGGCCGCCAGGCAGCGGCTAATAATGAGACTTCATTGAGACAGTGAAGGTCATCTCGGCGGTGACGCCGGTTGGACAGGCGCAGGAAGTCTCCACCCCGCCGGCGCCCCGGGTCTCGCGGTGCGTCACGCTCCGCTGGCCTCCTCGATGCCCGATCGCGCGGCGGCGTCCTGCTGTTGACGGGGCAGAGCGAGGGGCCCGGTCCCGGAACGGGCGTCAGGAGCACGGATGAGGCGCCGCACGAGCGGGTTGACGGGCAGGGTCGCGGCGAAGGCGGTGACGAGGAGAACAGTGAACAGCCGGTCGCCGATGATGCCCAGGTCACGGCCCAGGGTCAGGATGAGGACCTCGCTGAGGCCCTTGGTGTTGAGCAGGACCGCCACCGTCGTGGCCTCGCCGCGCGGCACGCCGATCAGCCGGGCACCCAGCCTGGCGCCGGCGAACTTGCCGCCCCAGGTGACGGCCAGGAACACCACCACCGCGACCAGGCTCCCGAAACCCAGCCCGGCGATGTCCACGGACAGCCCGGTGAGCGCGAAGAAGACCGGCACCAGCAGCGCCCCCGCATGGCGCAGCGGCACCTCGACGGCGTGCCGCAGTTCCTCGGCGGCGTCGCGCGGCATGGCCAGCCCGAAGGCGAAGGCGCCGATCACGGCGTGCATGCCGAGCCACGAGGTGGTCCATGCGGACAGCAGGATCCCGCTGCCGAGGGTCAGCAGGACGAGCAGGGGATGCCCGTCGACGCGGGTCGGCCGGCGCAGCAGGCGCCGCAGCAGCGGGCGGACCACGATGGCCATCGCCGCCGCGTAGCAGGCGAGTTCGGCGAACGCGAGGAGGACGTGGTCCGAGCCGCCGCTCCGGGCCGCGGAGGCGACGCAGGCGACGCCGCACCACGCGGTGATCTCGGTGAGCGCCCCGCAGGCCGTGGCCATGGCCCCGGTGCGGGTCGTCTGCAGCTGGTTCTCCCCCACGATGCGCGCGAGCACCGACAGCGCGCTGGCGGACAGCGCGATGCCCAGGAACACGGCCAGCAGCACGGGGGACGTCTCCGTACCGATGAGGTGGGGCCACCTGGCCGTGAGGACGGCGGCCAGGGCGACCGCGAGGGCGAAGGGCACGGCGACGGAGGCCGCGGTGACCGCCACCACGGTGCGGACCCTCCCGTTCAGCTGCTTCAGGTCGAGTTCCCACCCGGCGGCGAACATGAAGAGCGCGATGCCCAGTTGGGCGATCACCGACAGGTGCTCGCGGACCTGGGGCGGAAAGAGGACGTGCGGGAGGTCGCCCGGCAGCAGCCCGAGGACGCTCGGCCCCAGGATCACCCCGACCGCGATCTCGCCGACCACCACCGGTTGGCGCAGGCGGGTGCGCAGCGGCGACAGGACGAGTCCGATCAGCAGGATGGTCGCGATGTCGGCCAGCGCGGTCGAGGAGGAGCCTTCCATGGTCGTGCGCCTTCCTGGGAACGGGGGCGTGCGCGGCCCGGTGACGCGGCCCCTGCATTATCGGGAAGGACCCGTTCGTCGACGTAGCGTTCCCCGCGTGTCGCGGTCGCGTGGCTCCTCCCCCGCGCCCCGACCCGGACCTTCACGCCCGTACGAGGCGGACCGGCGGACAGGGGCGCACGAACGGCGCGCGGCGTGACGCTGCGCAAGCAAAAGATCGCGTTCCGATACTGATGATCGGAACGCGGAGGTACCGTGACGCCCAGATACACGTGTTGAGCACGTGGTGTACAGCAGGGGGCAGTGATGGCACGACGGAAGATCAAGTGGGGACCGACCGCGAGCTCCGCGATCGGGTGCGGCAAATCACCGAGGCGCTGGAAGGGTTCGGAGATGATGCAGAACGAGCTCGACGCGGCCAGCTGGCGCAAGAGCAGCTACAGCGGCACGAACGGCGGCGACTGCATCGAGGTGGCCCCCGGGTTCCCCGACCTCGTCCCCGTACGTGACTCCAAGGACCCCGACGGCCCGACCCTCGTCTTCCCTGCAGCCGCATGGCAAGCCTTTGTCGCGGCCGTTCACGAGGGCGAGTTCCCCGTATGAAGCTGCTCTGGCACAAGAGCAGCTACAGCGGGGGCAACGGCGGCAATTGCATCGAGGTGGCCCACGGGTACCCCGGCCTCGTGCCCGTGCGTGACTCCAAGGATCCCGATGGTCCGGTCCTTTCCTTCCCGGACCCGGCATGGGGCGCCTTCGTCGCGGCCGTCCAGAACGGGGAGTTCCCGGTTTAGCGGACCCGGCCGGGCCGGTTACTCGTGGGGGCGGGCCAGTAGGGCTGCCGAGTTCGGGTCGCCGACGAAGGTCGCGGCCACTCCCTTGACCACGGCCAGCGCGGCCGGCAGTGCCGCCACGGCCGCCGCCTTGAACGCGCCGATCGACGTCAGGTCGAATCCGTCGGCCAGCAGCAGGCCGAGGAATGCCACGGCGTAGGTGGCGACGGTGCGTTCGGCCAGATCGATGATGAACTTCCGCATGGTCGGGACTCCTTCGCGGTGAAGGTGCAGAGGTACACGGGGGGCGCTCGGAATTGCCGTCCCTGGTGTACACGTTCACGCTGTCGAGTTCCGACGACGGGCTCGGCGACCAGTCCGGTGCCCCGCACACGCGTGGTGTGCGGGGCGCCGGGTTCCAGAGACCGCCTGGCTGTCACCCGTCGTGCAGCGCCCACTTGCTGCTGTCGACCTGCACCGTGCCTGGCAGCGCGATGAGTTCGGGTTTGAACAGCGGTGGCGCGCCCATCGCGGGCTCCCAGGTGGCCAGCTTCTCGTCCTGGGGGACTTCGATCCGCCGGTCCGCGGTGAGGTCGGCGACCACCTTGAGGAGCAGTCGCACGCCGAGCGGTGCCAGGTGGTCGCGCCACAGGCTCTGCGCGGTCGAGCCCGGGGGCACGAACAGGTGCTCCTGGGCGGCGAGCGGGCCCGCGTCGGTGCGTTCGGTGAGGTGGTAGACGCTTCCGCCGGTCACCTTGTCGCCGTCACGGATCGTCCACCGGATGGCGTCCCGGCCGCGGTGCAGCGGCAGCAGGCTGGGGTGGTAGCCGATGGTGGCGACGGCGGCCCGGGCGCGGGTCTGGCGGCCGAGGAAGGCGTGCGAGTGGGCGGCGACGATGATGTCGACCCCGTCCGGGATGTGCCGCGCGCGCAGTTCGGCCGAGTCCGTCCACGGGACGTCCTTGTGGTACGCCCAGGAGCGCAGGCGGTCCCAGCACATCGCGTCGCCCTCGTCGGACTTCCCCTTGCGCAGCCGGGGGGCGGCCGCGCCGACGATCTTGTGCCCGTCGTCCAGCAGGGCTTCCGCGACCGCGACCGCGAATCCCCCTTGTCCTGACATGTAGATGTTCATCCGGATCAGTCGACCTCTTTCAGTCCGCGGTGGTCGGGCTGGAACCGCACCGGCATCGTGGAGAACCCGGTCAGGAAGTTGGACCGGATCCGTAGCGCCTCCTCGGTCTGCTCGAATCCGGTGGTGAAGTCCCGCAGGGCCGTGAGTAGTTCGGCGATCTCCACCTTGGCCAGGTACGAGCCGACGCAGAAGTGCGGGCCGTAGCCGAAGGCCAGGTGCTTGTTGGGGGTGCGGCCGAGGTCGAACTCCCCGGGCCGGGCGAAGACCCGTTCGTCGCGGTTGCCGGAGGCGTGCCAGAGCGTGACGATGTCGCCCGGCCGCAGCCGTACGCCGTGCAGTTCGGTCTCCCGTACGGCGCTGCGCCCGAAGTGCATCGTGGGCGAGGCCCAGCGCAGCACCTCGTCCACGGCGGTCTCGACGGCGACCTCGCCGTGTTTGAACCGCCGCCACTGCTCGGGTTGGGCGGCGAGGGTGTGGACGCAGTCGATCATCGTCAGCCGGCTGGTCTCGTCGCCGCCGATGATCAGGCTGTAGCAGTTGAGCACGACGTCCTCGTCGGAGAGCGGCGCGCCGTCGATGGAGCTGGCGATCAGCATGCTGATCACGTCGTCGCCCGGGGACTCGCGCCGTTCCTCGACGATGTCCATGAAGTACATCAGGATCTCGTTGCGGGCCATCTCGGAGTCGACCTCGTCGACGTCCTCGTCCTCGGCCGACAGCGCGGTCTTGGTCAGGCTGAGCAGATAGTCCCGGTCCTGTTCGGGCACGCCGAGCAGGTTCGAGATCGTGGTCATCGGGATCCGGCTGGCGATCTCCTCGGCGAACTCGCAGCCGCCGGACTCGACGGCCTCGCGGATCCACTGCCGGGTGTTGACGCGGACGGTCTGCGCGACCTCGTCGAGCACCCTCGGCGAGAGCACCCGCTGGAGGATCTTGCGCAGTTCGTGGTGCCGGGGCCCGTCGGTGACGGCCAGCATCCGGCCGGCCCCGGCGTCGCCGCCTTCCAGGAGCGTGACGAGGACGTTGCCGCGCTCGGAGGTGAAGTTCGCGTTGTCCCGGTAGGTGGCCATGATGTCGTCGTGGCGGGAGAGCACCCAGAATCCCCGGCGGCCGTCGACGGGCGGGTTCCAGTGCATCGGGGCGGTGTCCCGCAGGGTGCGCCAGAACCCGTCGAGGTCGTGGTCCGCGAAGGTGGCCGGGTCGCCCAGGTCCACGGTGTCCGGTGCCGGCGTGCTCATGGTCACCAGTCCGTGCGCCAGAACCGGCGCGGCTGGAACGGATAGGTGGGCAGCGGCACCCGGTGGCTGGCCTGCCCCCGGTGCAGGGCGTCGAAGTCCACCTGCTGGCCGGTCACCCAGGCGGCGGCCAGTTCGGACAGCGCCCGCTCGTCCTGGCCGGAGGGCACGATCCCGTTGTCGGTGCGGGAGAAGGAGCCCGGGTCGGTCTGCGGGGCGGCGGCGGTCGTGGTGGCAGGGCCGCGGGCGGCGTCGTCGGACAGCGCCGCGATCAACTCCGCGCGGCTGCGGACCACGGCCGCCCACCGGCGGGCCATCACCTTGCGGCCGAGGTTGAGGCTGAAGCAGACGTCGTCCAGGCGCAGGTCGGGGTCGGCCTCCAGCCGCTCCTTGAGCCGCGTACGCTGCCGGGCCAGCGTGTCGTCGTCCAGGGCGGACAGGGTGGCCAGCCGCGGCCGGCCCTCGTCCTCGGGGGCGCGCCCGGCGGCCGTCGGCGCCTCCTCCAGCAGCAGGTGCGCGTTGTAGCCGCCGCCACCGATCGAGGTGATGCCCGCGCGGCGGATGCCGGCCTGCGGCTCCCAGGGCGCCCCTTCGATCTGCGGCACGAAGGGGGTGCTGGGGAAGTCGAGGTCCTGGTTGACCTCGGTGAGGTTGATCGTCGCCGGGAGCGTCTTGTGGTGCAGGGCCAGCGCGGCCTTGATCGCGCCGAAGCCGCCCGAGACCACGCCGCCGTGGCCGACGTTGCCCTTGACCCCGCCGATCGACGTCGTCGCGGTCTGCTTCCCGAACGCCATGGTCGCCGCGTGCACTTCGAGCTCGTCGGTCATCGGCAGGCCGAGACCGTTGGCCTCGTACATGGACACGGTGTCCGGGGTGACGCCGCCGACCTCCATGGCGTTGGCGATGCAGGCGCTCAGCCGCTCGGGCTGGGCCAGGCCGTACGCCATCGCGCTGACGCCGTTGTTGTTGACGGCCGATCCCTTGACGACGGCATAGATGTGGTCGCGGTCGGCGACGGCGTGGCCCAGCGGCTTCAGCAGCACGGTGACGACGCCGCTGGACAACGCGGTGCCGGTGCCGTTGGCGTCGAACGGGCGGCAGTGGCCGTCCTTCGACAGGATGCGGTTCTCCTCCCACAGGTGGCCGCGCGGGTGCGGCAGGCGGACCATCGCGCCGCCGG
This sequence comes from Kitasatospora sp. NPDC059812, assembly GCF_042732075.1. Lineage (NCBI taxonomy): Bacteria > Bacillati > Actinomycetota > Actinomycetes > Kitasatosporales > Streptomycetaceae > Kitasatospora > Kitasatospora sp. NPDC059812. The sequence continues at coordinate 52,239 of NZ_JBHWIO010000026.1, read as the reverse complement.
CGATCGCCAGGTCGGTCTGGCCGAGCAGCAGCGACTGACAGGCCAGGTGGACCGCGTAGTGGAAGCCGGCGCAGACGGCGGCGACGGTGACGGCCTCGCCGATGAGCCCCATGTAGTACAGGGCGTTGGAGGTCATGGTGTCCGGCGACCACGCCAGGCTGGCCTCGATCGCCTCGGGGCCGACCGACACCCGGTCCGGCGGGGAGCTGTAGAGCGCGGCGGTCTGCGGGTTGTTGGCGCCGTACATGCCGATCTCGGCCTTGAGCCGGTCCGGGTCGTAGCCGCCGTCCTCCAGCGTCTCCCAGGCGCTCTCCAGGAACAGCCGGTTCTCCGGGGTCATCGCGGCCGCCATCCGGTCGCTGATGCCGAACACCGACGGGTCGAACTTGTCGTACGTGTCGAGCACGCCGCAGGCCCGCACGTAGAACGGGCTGTGGATCAGGGTCTCGTCGACGTGGATGTCGTCCTTGGCCAGGAACGACACGGACTCCCGGCCGTGGACGAGATTGTCCCAGAACTGTTCCTTGGTGCGGGCTCCGGGCGCCCGCAGGGACATGCCGATGACGGCCACGTCGCCCGGGTCGTAGTCCTGCTCGGGGTTGTCGGTCATGGGGAGGCTCCTGCTTCGTTTCGAGTGAGGGTGGCTCAGCAGACTCAGCGGCTCGTGGTTCAGCGGCCGGTGGCGCCGCCGCGGCCGCGCAGCGCGGCCCGGCGGGTGTTGGCGCGCGCGCGGGCGGACTGGACCGCCTCGGGGGTGGCGCCGCTCTCGTCGTCGAGCCAGCGGGCGAGGGACGCGATGTCGCGGAAGCTGAAGAGGTCGGGCACCCGGACGCGGCGGTCGAAGCGCCGGGTCATCAGCCGGGCGAGGCGGATGAGCAGCAGGGAGTCCCCGCCGAGGTCGTAGAAGGCGGACTGCACGTCGATGCTCGACGGTTCGAGGTCGAGCAGCTGGCCCCAGATCTCCGACAGGGCGACCTCGGTCGGCGTGCCGGCGGCCGTCAGGGGCCCGCCGGTGTCGGCGGCCGGCGGCTCGGGCAGCGCGTTGCGGTCGAGCTTGCCGCCCGGCCCCAGCGGCAGGGCGGCGAGGACCACGAGCGTCGCGGGCACCATGTAGTCGGGCAGTTCGGCAGCGAGCCTGCCGGTGACGGCGCTCTGGAGCGCGGCGTCCAGCCGGGGGCCGCCCTGCGGCGCGTCGTCGCCGGCGGGCACGACGTAGCCGACGAGCCGGTTGCCCCGGACGACGGCGGCGGCCTCCCGGACTTCGGGGCAGCCGGTCAGCCGGGCCTCGACCTCTTCCAGCTCGATGCGGTAGCCGCGCAGCTTGACCTGGTGGTCGGTGCGGCCGAGGAAGCGGAGTTCGCCGCCGTCGGTGAACTTGACGACGTCCCCGGTGCGGTACATCCGTTCGCCGTTGCGGAACGGGTCCGGCACGAAGCGTTCGGCCGTGGTGCGCGGCCGGTTGATGTAGCCGTGCGCGAGGCCGGCGCCGCCGAGGTAGAGCTCGCCGGGCTCGCCGGCCGGGAGCGGCTTCAGCTGCTCGTCGAGCACGTAGACCCGGTCGCTGGTCGTCGGCGGGCCGATCGTCGGTTCGTCGGTCCCGTCCTCGGGCACCGGCCCGAACGAGCAGAAGACCGTCCCTTCGGTGGGGCCGTAGGCGTTGAACACCCGGTCGGCGCTGGTCTCCCGGTAGGTGCGGTCCACCAGCTTGCGGCGCAGGGCCTCGCCGCCGAACACGACGGTGCGCACGTTCGGGGGCAGGGCTCCGGCGTCGAGCAGGCTGTTCATGACCGAGGGGACGACGTTCAGGTGGGTGATCCTGTCGGCGTACCGGCTCTCCGGCAGGTGCACGGCGCTCTCGACGAGCACGACGGCGCCGCCGCGGCACAGCGCGTTGAAGATCTCCATCACGGACAGGTCGAAGCAGACCGAGCTCGCCGCCGAGACTCCGCTCAGGTCGCAGCCGTCGAGCACCCGGTCCATCTCGGCGAGCATCGCCACGCAGCCGCTGTGCCGGACGGCCACGCCCTTGGGCCTGCCGGTGGAGCCCGAGGTGTAGATGACGTACGCGGTGTCGCCGGGCACGACCGCGGCGGGCTTCGCGCCGGGCTCGGTCGTCACGCTCTCCCCGAGCACGACCACGGTCGGTCCGGGCGGGCAACTGGCCCGGGACGCGGGCGTGGTGAGCAGCAGGCGGGTCCCGCTGTCCTGGACCATGAAGGTCAGCCGGTCGGCGGGGTAGTTCGGGTCCAGCGGCAGGTAGCAGGATCCGGCGCGCAGGGCCGCCAGGATGCCGACGAGCAGGTCGGGGGTGCGCTCGACGCAGATGCCGACCGGGACGCCGGGGCCCGCGCCGTCGGCGACCAGCCGTTCGGCCAACGCCCGGGAGCGCTCGTTCAGTTCGCCGTAGGTCAGGACGCCGGCGTCGGAGTAGACGGCGGTCGCGTCGGGGTTCTTGAGCGCCTGCTCGACGAACGCGGAGTGCAGGGTCTCGGTCACTGGTCCGTCTCCTCGGGGAGGCCGGTCGGCGCCAAGTCGCCGAGGGCCCGGTCGGGTTGGGCGATCGCGTCGAAGAGCACGGTGCGGTACAGCGCGAGCAGTGCCGTCACGGTCTGCCTTTCCAGGTAGCTCGGTTTGAACTGGACGTGGCCGGCCACCTCGCCGTCGATGTCGGCCATCGAGATTTCGAGGTCGAACTTGGCGAGGTGCCTGCGCACCTGAAGCGGTTCGAGCGGCAGCGCGCCGTCGGGCGTGATGGTGTCGCCGATGCCGTGGAAGAGCTTGACGGACCGGGGGAACGCGTCCGAGGACAGCCAGTTGACGACCACGTCGAACCACGGGGAGCGGCCCTCGGCCCTCGGCGGCCGCAGTTGGGAGGCCAGCAGGTCGAGGGGGTAGTTCATGTGCTCCAGGAGGCCGAGCGAGAAGGCGTGGACTTCGCGCAGCAGTTCGCGGAAGCTGCGGTCACCGGCGGGGTTCGCCCGCACCAGCACGGTGTTGAGGTAGTAGCCGATGGCGGATTCCCAGCCGGGTTCGGCGCGTTGGGCGATGGCGGTGGCCAGCACGGCGTCCTCGGTGCCGACCGCGCGGTTGAGCGTGGCGAAGAACCCGGCCAGTACGACGGTGCTGATCGACACGCCTTCGCGCACCGCGAACTCCCGCAGCAGGCGGGTCTGTTCGGCGCTCCAGCGGAATGCGAGGTCGCGGCCCTCGTAGGTGACGCCCGGCGGCCGCTCCTTGGTGGAGAGGTCGAGGTGGGCGGGCGGGTCGGCCAGCTTCTGCGACCACCAGTCCAGGGCCGCGCCGGCCGCCGGGCCGGCCAGCCACTGCCGCTCCCATTCGACGAACTCCGTGTACGGGGCGACCGGCGCGCTGTCGGCGGGGTCGGCGCCCTCGTAGTACTCCTGGAGTTCGCGGATCATGACGTCGGCCGACGCCGCATCCGACGCGATGTGGTGGACGAGCACCAGCAGGTAGTGGTCCGCCGGTCCGCGCGTCATGAGGACGATCCGCACCAGCGGCCCGTTGTCCAGGTCGAGCGGCTCGTGTCCGTAGCGGGCCAGTTCCTCGCGGGCCTGTTCGTCGTCCAGGTCGGTGCCGTCCGCCACGACGAACTCGTACACCGGTTCGTCCAGGATGACCTGGTAGGGGCTGCCGCCCGCCTCCACGAAGAGGGTGCGCAGGGCGGGGTGGCGCTCCATCACGGCCTGGACGGCGCGCTCCAGGGCCTTCTCGTCGACGGCGGTCCGGATCCGGGCGGTCACCATGAAGTTGTAGGGCACGGCGTCCGGCGCGACCATCTGCATGAACCACAGCGAGGCCTGGCCGTGCGAGGCCGGCGCCAGGGCGAGGCCGAGGCCGTCGGCGCGCAGCTGGTCCAGGGCCGGGGCGTCGGTGGCCTCCAGCAGTCCGCGCGCGTCCAGTTCGTCGACCAGCTCCTCGGCGTCCAGTTCGGACAGCTCGTCGAGGTACGTCCGGTCCGGCTCGGCCTCGGGGGCCTGGGCGGGGGCGGGAGCGGGGGCGGCTGCCGGTACGGGCGGTGCCGTCGCGGGCGCGGCCGGTCCGGCGGTGAGCCCGACGAAGTGGCCGACGACCTCGGAGATGGGCCGGCCGTCCAGGAACACCACCGGCGACACCCGGTGCCCGAACAGCGACTGCAGCCTGTTGACGAGGCGGATCGCCAGCATCGAGTCGAGGCCGAAGTCGAGCATGCTGGCGTTCACGTCGAACCTGCTCACCGGCACGCCCAGCGCGTCGGCGAGCTCGGCGAGGACGACCTCCGCCACCGGCCGGATCGCCGCCGGCTGTTCCTCCTCCACCACACGGGCCACGGGCGCGGCCACGGTTTCGACGGCCGGGGCCGTCGCGCGGGCGGGGCGGGGCTCGGTGTCGATCCAGTAGCGGTCCTTCTGCCACTGGACGAGCGGCGTCTCCACGACCTCGACGTCGTCGCCGAACAGCGGGTCGAAGGTCAGCGGCAGGCCCCTGACGTACAGCGACGCGGCGGCGCCCAACAGGCAGCGGACGTCGCTCTCGTCGCGCCGCAGGGAGTTGATCGCGTGCACCTGGGCGCCACGGGTCAGCGCGATCTCCTCGACCGCGCCGCGCAGCGTCTCGTGCGGGCCGATCTCGATGAAGGTGCCGACGCCCTGGTCGACCAGCGCGCCGATCGTCTCGGCGAACCGGACCTGGTTGCGCAGGTTGTGCACCCAGTAGTCGACGTCGGCGACCGGGTTCACCGTGTCGGCCAGTGCCGTGGAGTGGAAGTCGATGCCGGGCGTCAGCGGGGTGATGCCGTCGATGCCCGCGCGCAGCGGCTGGAGCAGCGGGTCCATGCCGGGGCTGTGCACCGGCCGTTCGACCCGGATCCGCCGGGTCGAGATGCCGTCCCGCTTGAGGTCGGCCTCCAGGGCGTCGACGGCTTCGGGCGAGCCGGAGACCGCCGCGCTGGTGGGGCTGTTGACCACGGCGACGGCCGCGTGCGCGGCGTAGGGGGCGAGCCGCGGCAGCAGCTCCGCCTCCGGCAGGTCGACGGAGATCATGGCGCCCGCGGCGGCCTTGCGCTCCAGCAGGTGCGACCGGGCGACCACCACGCGGGCGGCGTCCTCCAGCGACAGCGCGCCGGCCACGCAGGCGGCCGCGACCTCGCCCAGGCTGTGCCCGACGACGGCGGTCGGCTGGATGCCGAGTCCGAGCCAGACCTTCGCCAGCGAGACCTGGAGGGCGAACAGCACGGGCTGCTGGAAGTCCATCTCCTCGTACCTGGCCTCGTCGGCCGGGGCGGCGAGCTGGTCGAGCACCGAGCAGCCGCCGGCCGCGCGCACGGCGGCGTCGCAGGCGGTCATCCAGGTGCGGAAGCCGGCGTGCGAGCGCAGGAGTTCGCGGCCCATGCCGACCCACTGGGTGCCGCCGCCGGAGAACACCAGCGCGACCCGCCGGTCGACGTTGCCGGAGACCGTGCCCGTGACGACGTCGGGGTGCGGCTGGCCGGCGGCGACCCGGGCGAGGCCGTCCAGGACGTCCTGCCGGTTGCGGGCGAACAGGGCGATCCGGTGGTTGTGGTGGGTGCGCCTGGCGGCGAGCGTGTAGGCGAGGTCGGAGACCCGCAGGCCCGCGTCGCGTTCGACGTGGTTGGACAGCTCGCGGCAGGTGTCGGTCAGCGCGCCCGCCGTCCGGGCGGTGACGGGGACGAGGTGCACCTGCTCGTCGGCGGCGGCGTCGCTGCGGCCGGGCGTGACGTGCCGCCCGCGGTCGCCCGCGAGGAACGGGTGGGCCGCGACGGGGAGGCCTGCGGTGTACAGGGCGCCGAGCGAGCCGAGCAGGGTCGAGGCCTCGTCGGCGCCGCGGCGCAGCGAGGGCAGGGTGGTCGCCGTCAGGATCTCCGACACCGACTTGAGCAGGACGGGGTGCGGGCTGATCTCGATCACCGCGTCGACGTCGTGGTCGCGCAGGTTCGTCAGGGCGTCGACCACCCGGATCTCCCGGCGCAGGTTGTCCGCCCAGTAGTCCGGCCCGAGCTCGGCGCCGTCGACGCGTTCGCCGGTGACCGTCGAGATCATCGGGATGCGGGTGGTCCGGGGCCTGATGCCGTCGAGTTCGACCTTCAGCGGGGCGAGGACGTGGTCGACCAGCGGGGAGTGCGGGGCGTGGCCCATCCGGACCCGGTGGTTGGTGACGCCCGCCGCGGTCAGCCGCTGGACGAGGTCGTCGATCTCCTGCGGTGTGCCGGTGACCAGGGTGGAGTTCAGGCCGTTGTGGCCGGAGACGGTGAGCCGGCCGGTCAGGTACGGCCTGACCTCGTCGGCGGCGGTCATCACCACGATGCCCTCGCCGCGCCCCACGGCGAGCTGCTGGAGGAGCCGGCCGTGGTGGGCGGCCAGGCGGGAGGCGTCGTCGAAGTCGAGCGCGCCGGCGATGTGGGAGGCGGCGAACTCGCCGACGCTCTGCCCCACGACGACGTCCGGCTCCACCCCCAGCGAGCGCCAGGCTTCGGCCAGCGCGACCTGGAGGGAGAACAGCAGCGGCTGGAAGACGTCCATGTCGTCGATGCGGCCGTCCGGGGACATCAGCTGCTCGACGAGCGAGAAGCCCAGCAGTTCCCGCATCCGCCGGTCGGACTTCATCATGGACCGGCGGAACACGGGCATTCCGGCGAGCAGTTGCCGGCCCATGCCCACCCACTGCGAGCCGTTGCCCGAGAACAGGAAGGCCACCCGCGGCCTGCGTCCGGTCCGCTCCCCGACGCTCAGCCCGGCGGCCTTCGCCCCGCTGCCGAAGGCGTCCAGCTGGGAGCGGAGTTCGGGCATGTCGCGGGCGGTGGCCGCGAGCCGGAACGGGCCGTCGCCGGGCGTCCGGCGGCAGAGCTCGCGCAGGTCGCTCTCGTCGCGCAGCGCCCGGGCCCGCTCGGCCAGCGCCTCCCGGGAGTCCGCGGCCAGCAGGAGCAGCGAGCTCTCGGGGCGCGGCAGTTCCTCGACGGCGACGTGGCAGATCGCGCCGCCGAACCCGAACGAGCTGACGCCGCCCCGGCGGGCGTCGGAGCGTCGCGGCCACGGCGTCAGCCGGTCCTGGACGGTGAGGTTGTACTCGTCGAACATGATCTGCGGGTTCGGCGCGCTGTAGTGCAGGCTCGGCGGCAGCACGCCGTTGCGCATCGACATCGCGAGCTTGACCAGGCCGACGATGCCGGCGGCCGCCTCCAGGTGCCCGACGTTGGACTTGACGGACCCGAGCCGCAGCGGCTCCGTACGGCCGCCGCCGAGGACCGCGCCGATGGCGTTGGCCTCGATCGGGTCGCCGAGGGGCGTCGCGGAGCCGTGGCACTCGATGTAGTCCACGAGGTGCGGTGCGATGCCCGCCCGCTGGTACGCGGTGCGGAGCATCTTCTCCTGCGCCTGGGGGTTCGGCGCCGTCATGCCGTTGCTCAGACCGTCGTTGTTGGAGGAGCTGCCCTTGATCAGGCAGTACACCGGCAGGTCGCGCTCCAGCGCCACGCTCAGCGGGGCGAGCACGACGACGCCGGCGCCCTCGCCGCGGACGTAGCCGTTGGCGCGGGCGTCGAAGGACTTGCAGCGGCCGTCCGGGGCGAGCGCGCCCATCGCGTCCATGGCGGTGTAGTAGTCGGAGACGAAGCTCAGGTTCACGCCGCCGGCCAGCACCAGGTCGCTCTCGCCCAGCCAGATCGACTGGCACCCCACGTGCACCGAGACCAGCGATCCGGCGCAGGCGGCGTCGATCGCCATGCTCGGGCCCTGGAGGCCGAGGACGTAGGAGACCCGGTTGGCGATGATGCCGTCGTGCATGCCGGTTGCGGTGTGCGGGGTGATCTGGCTGTCGGGGCCGCGGTAGTGCGCCAGGGCGGCGTAGTCGCCCCAACAGGAGGCCATGAACACGCCGGTGTCGCTGTCGACCAGGCTGTGGGGGGCGATGCCCGCGTCCTCCAGCGCCTCCCAGGACAGCTCCAGGATCAGGCGCTGCTGCGGGTCCATCTGGACGGCTTCGCGGGGCGAGATGCCGAAGAACAGCGGATCGAACTGGTCGATGCCGTCGATGAAGCCGCCCCAGCGCGCCCTGTCGTTCAGCAGCTCGCGTCGCGCGGCCGGTACCGGCCCGACGGCGTCGCCGCCCTCGACCAGCAGTTGCCAGAACGACGACGGGTCCGGCCCGCCGGGGAACCGGCAGCCGATGCCCACGATCGCGACGGGCTCGTGCGAGGGCAGGCGGCGGCGCTCGGTGGCCGGGGCGGGCTCCGCGGCACGCGGACCGTCGACGAGCGCACGCGCCAGCCCGTCGACGGTCGGGTACTGCCACATCCAGGTGGCCGGGACCTGCCAGCCGAGGAACTCGGACAGCGAGGCCGCGAGGGTCACCGATCTCAGCGAGTCCAGTCCGTACCGGTGCAGCGGCGCCGAGCGGTCCACCGTGCTCGCGGACACGTCCAGCAGCTCGACAACACGGGAAAGCAGGAAATCCGTTACGGCGGAAATGTCTCGCGCTGCGCGCTCTCGGGGCACGGCGACTCCCTCAACAGGGCGGATGGAATGGACGGGTGGAGCTTCACGGCCGACCGGTCGGGGGGTTCGGTCCGCACTCGGGCAGCCGGACACGGGGGGCGGCTCATGACGCGGAGGGTCCCCTTCGCCGCATCAAGTTCCTGGGTGGGGCCGACGGTTGGCGTGATGACGAGATCGGCGTTTCCGATCTCCACGTTCACGGCGGGCGAGAACTCCCGTTCGTGTACCGCTGTTTCAGCCGGCGGTGCGGCTCGTTCTCACCGCGGGAGAAATCACGGGCGTCTCTGGGTCACATCGGTCCGCGAGTGCATCGACGACAGGATCGCGTACGCGGAATCTTCACCTGCACGGCTACTGTCGATGGGCTCCAAGGTCCACTTGGTCAAGCGCGACGAGTATGCTGATTGAGGCAAAATGGATCGTCAGTGCTAATCCGACCGGCGGACAGCAGAGTGCCAGTTTGTTAATGGTGAGACAAGCGCCATTCGAGGGCCGGTTGAGGCAGTGGCGAGATTTGATCTCCAAGTGTCCGGTTCGAGTGGGAGCCGTCGGCGGTCCGAAATGGCACCTCGACTCGGCGGCGCCCCCGCATCACCGCGCCCCGGCCGGGATAGGCGCACGACCCCGCGAAAGGCGCGCCCCACCGGCACGCGACGGGGGTAGACAGCGGCTGAGCGACCCATGCAAGCTGACCCCCATGGCAGTTGAGAACCTTGATGCGGCGTCAGCCCGTGCCGACCGTTCCTTAGCCGGGCTCACCGGCCGCGACGTCGACGGCAGGCCCGCATGACGGACGCCACCGGCACCACCGGTACCACCGACACCGCGGTCAAGCCGGCGCTCCGGCCGGGGCTGGCACTCGGCGTACTGGCCGGGGCGCTCGCCCTGGACGTGAGCGGCCTCGGAGTCCTCAACGCCGCCCTGCCGTCGGTCGGAGCGCGCTTCGACCTGGACGAGACCACGCTCCAGTGGGTCATGACCGCCTACGCCGTCACGTTCGCCGGCTTCCTGCTGGTGGGCGGCCGACTGGCCGACGTCCTGGGCCGACGACGGGTGTTCGAGGTCGGGGTCGCCCTGTTCACCGTGTCCGCGCTGGTCGGGGCGCTGGCCCCGGACACCGCGGTGCTGCTGGGTGCGCGCGCCGTCCAGGGCATCGGCGCCGCCCTGTCGGGCCCGGCCGCGCTGGCCCTGCTCACCGAGACGTTTCCGGCCGGTCCGGCCCGCAACCGGGCCTTCAGCGTGTACGCGGCGGTCGGCGCCGCGAGCTTCAGCGGCGGGGTGATGCTGGGCGGCGTACTGACCCAGTTCCTCGGCTGGCGTTCGGTGCTGTGGTTCTCGGTGCTGCTCGGGCTCGCCGTACTGGCCGCGACCCGCGCCGGACTGCCCGGCGGCGCCGGGCACAGCGGCCGACTGGACCTGCCCGGCGCGATCACGGGCACGCTCGGCCTCACCCTGCTCATCGTCGGCGTGAGCAGTGACGGCGCGACGGCATGGATCGTCCTCGGCGCCGCGGTGGCCTTCCTGGTGCTGTTCGTCGTGCGCGAGCACCGCACCGCCGACCCGGTGCTTCCGCTCGGCCTCTTCCGGATCAGGTCCGTCCGGGCCGCGAGCCTGGCGGCGTTCCTCCAGTACATGGGATCGGTCGGGCTGCTGTTCTTCGCGCCGCTGTACCTCCAGGGGATGCTGGACTACTCCCCCTTCGAGTCCGGTCTCGCGCTGGTGCCGATGTCCCTGGCCGTGTTCCTCACCGCCAACTTCGCCACCGGACGCCTGCTGGCCCGGTTCACCCCGCGCACGCTGATGGCGGTCGGCCTCGTCCTGATCGGCGGGGGCGCCGCACTGTGGCTGGGCACACCGCACGACGGCGGCTACGTGCAGTACGTGCTGCCCGGCCTGGTGCTCAGCGGCATCGGCCAGGGCCTGAACTTCCCCTCGATGACGTCCGCCGGGCTCACCGGAGTCCCGGCGCAGCAGCACGCCGTCGCCGGGGCGGTGAACGTCGTGGCGCAGCAGATCGGCGCGAGTGCGGGCGTCGCGGTGATGGTCCTGGTCGCCGCGACCAGCACGGACCAGCTCACCGGCTACCACCTCGCCTACCTCACCGCCGCCGGCGCGTGCGTCCTGGGCGCGGCGGTCATCGCCGTGCGACGGCAGGCCTGAGGGCCCCGGCCGACCGGCGGCCGGCCCGCGCCCGGCCGGGCACTGCCGTGTCGGCCCAGTGCGCGGTCGAGGTTGAAGGCGGCGCGCCGTCCGCGGCGAAGAACCGCGTGATCAGCACGTTCGTACCGACCAGCGCGGCCGTACGAAGCTCGCCGATCAGGCCGCGCTCGGAGATCGGCGCACAACAGCTGCCGCCTGCCTGCTCGAACCCCATCGTGGCCGGAGGCGATGAGGGCGCGGAGCGCGCCGGACATCCCGCGCCGGACATCCCGCGCTGGGCCGCCCCCGGCGGCGACGGCAGCTGGCTGTGCGGACCGGGCAAGGCGATCGAGGCGTCGGCGACCCTCCCGGCCTCCTGGACTGGAGGGGACGGCACGCCCGGCCCTCGCCCCCTGCACGCCCACACCCACACCCGTATCCCTGAGCCGCGTCCGAGCCGGGCACCGGCGCCGCCACCGAGGAGTGGGAAGCCTTCCTGCTGATCTGCTGATCTGCATCACTCCCTCGACTGTCGTCACGTCACCCGACGGCATCAGGCCGCCCGCGACCATCACCGGTGCGCGACCAGAGCAGCAGGGCCGATCGCACCGGGGCCGCCGAACCGAGAGCGGCCGAGGAGGCGGACGGCAGGCCCGAGAAGCACGGGGCGGCCTGCCGGAGCGGGCGGTTGCCCACGCCAACATCCCGGCTCACCTCGCTAGTTCAGTCGACGATGAGCCGGGGAGCGGCGGTCCCGCGCGGACGGGCCGCCAGGTTGCCGCGAGCCGCAACGGAGATTGTGATCATTCACAGTCCCTTCCCCCTCTTCACACCCACCAATCACACGAGATGCGCACGGCCGGGCCGGCATCGCGCTTCGTTCACGGAGAGCGAGATCATCCCGTGATCTCACCGTTTCCGACGCGGCGAAAAAGCGCCCTTGGGCTGCCCGCGAGGGTCGGTTAGGTTCTCCTTACATCAGGTCACGGCAACAGTCCCGGTGCCGCCGCGGCTTCGGACTCCAGCACCCCGTTGCCTCTGCGGCAAGCGGGGTTGTGACCTGGACCATAAAGCCCGCGAAAACCAGCCGCTGACCGACGATCGGAAGAAGATGAATGGTTGGCGTTCCCAGTTGATGGCTGACCCCGGACCTGCACTGTGGCCGCTGCCGTGACGGTCGGCGCCGCCCCCCCCCCCGGGGGGGGGCGCCCCCAAGGGGCCCGGTGACCCGGGGGGGCGCACACACGAGCCGCCGCCAGGCGGGCCCACCCCCGCCCCGGCGGGGCCCCCGCGCCCCCCG
>NZ_JBHWIO010000026.1:0-40283 GCF_042732075.1 Kitasatospora sp. NPDC059812 | reverse complement strand
CGATCGCAAGCGGCTGTGGGGTGGGCGTGCCCAGGGGTGGCCTACCCCCGCCCCGGGACGGTGGCGGCGGCGGTGTCGGGGGGCGCCGCCGCCCCGGGGGGGGGCGCTCGCCCGAAGGTGCAGGTGACGCCGGTGCGCGCAAGCCTCCGTCGGCATCGAGGCCGGACCTCACACCGACGGTCGAGGCCTCGCGGACCACCGGGCCGGGACGGCCGAATGGCACCAGCGGACTCGGCACCGCGCAGCCCCCGATATCACTCCCCCCACACGCCCGTTGCCGTCGAATCCCGTCGGGCGCGCCGCTCTCCGCGGCGGGCCGAAAACGGCTGCCACGGCCGGGAATTCGCGCCTTCTACCAACGAGGTCTATCGTGACAATGATAAAGAATCGCACGTCGGTCCTCGTCCTCGAAGGAAATTCGCTGCTGCGCCAAGGACTGCACGCCTTCCTCTCCGCCGAGCCCGACCTGGTCGTACGCGCGACGGTGGGCACCGTGGACGAGGCGCTGGAGGTGCTGTCCGAACACCACGTCGACGTGGTGCTGTTCGGGGTGGGCGACTCGCACGCGGCCACCGAACAGGCCCTGGGCCGGCTGCTCCCCCGCGGCGCCCGCTGCCGGGTGGTCGTGCTGAGCAAGCGCGAGCGGCCGGGCGAGGTGGAGATGTACCTCGGCTTCGGAGTGAGTGCCTACCTGCGCGAGGACGTCACCAGCGACTGCCTGGTGTCCGTGGTCCGGGGGCTGGCCGTCAACCGGGAGCGGGTGTACATCATGGCCTCCCGCTCCGGCATCGACTGGATGACCGGGCCACGCGGATCCCAACTCTCCTCACGGGAACGGGAGATCATGGGACTCGTGGCGAACGGCCTGAGCAACTCCGCCATCGCCGGCCACCTCAGCATCGCCCCCGGCACCGTCAAACGCCACCTCAGGAACGTCTTCGTGAAACTCAACGCGGTCTCCCGGATCGATGCCGTCAACAAGGCCAGGGCTGCCTCCCTGCTGGTGCCACTAGGCTGAGCCGGCCGGCTGCTGGCCGAGTTCCATCACCTGCCCGGCACTCGGCCGACGCGGCTCCCGCAGCCGCGAGATTCCACTGAGCAGATCGTCGTGCAGCTCCCGCAACGGCTGCGACGGGTAGATGCCCAGGTCCTCGTCGAGCTTGCGGTAGAGCGACCGGTAGACGTGCAGGGCCTCACTGCGTCTGCCGGCACAGTCGAGCGCGAGCATGAGCTGCTCGTGAAACCACTCGTTGAGCGGGTGGTGGAGCGTCAACGCCCGTAGCTCCGGTATGAGTTCCCGGTGCCGGCCGATCTGCTGATCGGCCAGGATGCGGTTCTCCAGCGCGCGCAGACGCATCTCCTCCAGGACGGCCACGTGGCCGGCGAGCGCCCTGCCGACGGGGATGTCCGCCAGCGCGCCGCCACGCCACAGGCTCAGCGCCTGGCCCAACCGGTCCGACGCCGCCTCGGGGTGGCCGTCGGCCAGCAGGCGGGCGCCCTCGTTGTAGAGCCGCTCGAAGTCCTGGGAGTCGAGCTCCTCCTCGCCCAGGAGCAACAGGTAGCCCGGCGCCTTGGTGAGGATGAAGTCGCGGCCCTCCACCCGACCGAGTTTGCGGAGTTGGTAGATGTAGGTCTGCGCGGTGGTCACCACCGTGCGCGGAGGATTGTCGCCCCATATTTCCTCGATCATGACGCCGAGGTCGACGATCCGATTGGCGTGCATCACCAGGATGGCCAGCGTCCACCGGACCTTCAGCGCGCTGGGTGTGCACGGGGTTCCCGCATCGAGGACTTCCATCGGGCCGAGAACATTGAACCTCATGACGCCTCCGATTTCGCCGAGATAATCACTCGACTCCTGTATATCCACGCTTCGATCAACGACTCAAGGGGACTGCGCGCAAGGTGGCACTACTGCTATTCCCAGGCGCTCGGCACGGTTGTTCCAAAAGGAATACTCCCCCGCCGATCGACGGGGGTCGATCGGCGGTCGGATCGTCAAGTGCTGTTAGACTGCGACAGGTTGGACTACTGTCACGACACGAGGAGAATGACGTGCCCCGAAAGATCCGTGTTGCTCCGGTTGTGCAAGCGAAGACCGAAGAACTAGGGGAAGCACGTCATGTCAAGCGTGAACATCGGAATCCTGGCCCATGTCGACGCCGGTAAGACCAGCCTGACCGAGCGGCTGCTCTACACCGCCGGCGTCATCGACCGGATCGGCAGCGTCGATCGCGGCGACACTCAGACCGACTCCCACGACATGGAGCGGCAGCGCGGCATCACCATCCGGTCGGCGGTGGTGTCCTTCACCGTCGGCGATGTGAAGGTCAACCTCATCGACACCCCCGGCCACCCGGACTTCATCTCCGAGGTGGAGCGGGCCCTCGGCGTGCTCGACGGCGTGGTGCTCGTCATCTCCGCGGTGGAGGGCGTCCAGGCCCAGACCCGCCTGCTGATGCGCACGCTGGTCAAGATGCGCATGCCGGTGATCCTCTTCGTCAACAAGATCGACCGCATGGGCGCCCGCCACGACGACCTGCTGGAGTCGATCCGCTCCGAACTCACGCCCGCCATCGTCCCGATGAGCAGGGTGGAGAGGATCGGTACGCCGCAGGCGAGCGCCGCGGCCCGCCGGATCGCGGCGGGGGGCACGGAGGAGGAGGCGGGGGACGACTTCGCCACCGAACTGGCCGACGTCCTGGCCGAGCACGGCGACGCGTTCCTGGCGCGCTACCTCGACGACGAGGCGGCGCTGACCGAGCAGGATTACACGACCGAGCTGGCCCGGCAGACCGGCTCGGCGCAGTTGTACCCGGTGTTCTTCGGCTCGGCCGTGGCCGGCGTCGGCATCACCGACCTGATGGACGGGATCACCAGCCTGTTTCCGGTCAATCACGGTGGCTCCGGCGATGCGCTGCGCGGAACGGTGTTCAAGATCGAACGCGGCTGGGCCGGCGAGAAGGTCGCCTATGTCCGGCTGCACACGGGAGCGCTCAAGGGCCGCACCAAGGTCTCCATCCACCGGCAGGACCAGCACGGCGCCGTCGTCGAGCTGCCCGGCCGGACGACCGTGGTCGAGGTGTTCGACCGGGGCTCCGCGGTGGTCGAGGCGCCGGCGTCGGCCGGTGACATCGCCAAGGTCTGGGGGCTCAAGGGCATCCGGATCGGGGACCAGCTCGGCACCGCCGAGGGGCTGCGCGGGCAGCACCTGTTCGCGCCGCCGAGCCTGGAGACCGTGGTCAGGGCGACGAGGTCCGGCGCGATGCCCGAACTCTACGAGGCCCTGCTGCAGTTGGCCGACCAGGACCCGTTCATCAACGTCCGCAAGAACGACGAGGAGCAGGAGGTCTCGGTCTCCCTCTACGGGGAGGTGCAGAAGGAGGTCATCAAGGCGACGCTCGCCGAGGACTACAAGCTGGACGTGGTGTTCGAGGGCACCCGGATCATCTGCGTCGAGCGGCCGATCGGGGTCGGTGAGTCGGCGGAGGAGATCGACTACCGGAGCAAGACCTACTTCTGGGCCACGGTCGGGCTGCGGGTGGAGCCCGGAGAGCCCGGCTCGGGGGTCGTCTTCCGGCGGTCGGTCGAGTTGGGTTCGCTGCCGTACGCCTTCCACAAGGCGGTGGAGGAGGCGGCGCGTTCGACGCTCCAGCAGGGACTGTGCGGGTGGGAGGTGCTCGACATCCTGGTGACGCTGACCCACACCGGGTTCGCCAGCCCGGTCAGCGCGGCGGGCGACTTCCGCAAGCTCACCCCGCTGGTGCTGATGAACGCGCTCAAGCAGGCCGGGACGCAGGTGTTCGAGCCGGTGAACAGGTTCGAACTGGAGGTGCCGGCCGAGAACGTCAGCACCGTCCTGTTGAACCTGGTGGAGTGCGGTGGCACGCCGGAGACGACGAAGGCGCAGGGCAGCACCTGCCTGGTGGAGGGCACCATCCCGGCCCGCACGGCGCAGGAGTTCGAGCAGCGGCTGCCGGGGCTGAGCCAGGGTGAGGGAGTGTTGGTCACCCGGTTCGACAGCTTCCAGCCGGCCGTCGGCGCGGCCCCGAGCCGCCGTCGGACCGACACCAACCCGCTGGACCGCAAGGAGTACATGCTGCGGATGTTCGGCCGGATCTGACCACAGGGCCGCACGCCCGACAGGTCCCGATCACCCCACGGTGGTCGGGACCTGTCGCATACCGGCCGCGCTGAATTCGGCGGCCGCGGCCGTCAATCGAGCAGTGCCACCGCCCGAGTCCAACCCGCGCCCGCGCCGACGATTTTGACCGGAAGCGCGTGTACGGTGAATCCGGTCGGCGCGGGCAGCGCACCCAGATTGCACAGCCGCTCGATCTGACAGTATTCCCGCTGCCGCCCCGCGAAATGCGCGGGCCAGAGCACGGAATGGTCGCCGGAACGCCGGAACTCCGAGAGCATATGCGTGAAAGGGGCGTCCAGGCCGAAGGCGTCCGTCCCGATGAGCCGCACCCCGAGGTCGAGCAGTAAGTTGGTCGCCTCACCGTCCAGGCCGGCGAACTCGGTGAAGTACTCCGGTGTTCCGGCGAGCTGGTCGGCGCCGGTGTGCAGGAGCACGATGTCCCCGGCGCGCGGGCAATGGCCGATGTCGTCGAATGCCCGCCGCAGTCGGTCCGCGCCGATCGTACCGACCCCGGTGTCGGTCAGGTCGAGGACGACTCCCGGGCCGATGAACCAGTCCAACGGCAACTGGTCGATGTCGCGCGGAATTCCGTACGCCGTCTTGGTGCCGTAGTGCGACGGCGCGTCGACGTGGGTGCCGGTGTGGGTGGTCAGGGTCAGGGTGTCGAGGGAGAGCAGTTCTCCGTCGGGCAGGTCGGCGATGTCGAACTCGATACCGTGGTTGCGGAGCATCCCCTCGGCCATGTGCCGCGCGCCGTCGGCCGGCGTCAGCACCTCGTGACGGATCCCGTCCACCTCCCAGGCGCCGCCGTCGATCGCCGAGGACAGGTCAATGATGCGCACTGGTGGTCCCTTCCGGTAGCAGGGCGCAGGCCTGGAGGACCTGGCGGAACCGGCCCGGGCCGCGGTCCCGGGCGGCGACGTAGCCGTCCGGCCTGATCAGCAGGAACTCCCCGGGCGCCAGACCCAGGGCACGACGCAGCGCGCCGTCGGTGTCCGCGTCGGAGTGACCGTCGGCGTCGGAGTGACCGTCCGCGTCGGAGCTACCGTCGGCGTTCGCGTCGGACAGCACCCGTACCGAGACGGCCGCGCCGAACAGCCGGTCCACCTGCTCCACCGCCTCCCGGTGGGCGGCGCGCCCGGTTGCCGGCTCGGCGGCCAGCAACGTCCACCGGGGATCGGCGAGTTCGGCACGGAGAGCGGCCCCGCCGGGGTGCCCGCCTGCCGTGCCGGCGGCGCAGCCCACCCGGTCGCCGGGCCTGATCCCACCGGTGGCGTCGGTCGCCAGGGTGAGCGGGCTGTCCGGGTAGGCCAGGCCCAGCCCGCAGAAGCCGCGGATCATCTTGCCCTCGACCCGGCGCTTCAGCGGCGGCACCGCGCGCAGCACGGCGGTGCCGACGGTGAGCAGGGCCGGCCCCAGCACGGTGCGCAGCGAGACCAGCGCGGTGGCCGTCCTGGTGGAGCGCAACAGGACGGCCCCGGTCGGCACCCGCTCGGCGTCGTAGCTGTCGAGCAGGTGGGGCCCGGCGTGACCGCGCGTCACGTCCGCCAGCTTCCAGGCGAGGTTGTAGGCGTCCTGGATGCCGCTGTTCATGCCCTGCCCGGAGGCGGGGCTGTGCACGTGCGCGGCGTCGCCGGCGAGGAAGCAGCGTCCCGAGCGCATCCGGGTGATCTGGCGCTGCTGCACGGTGAACACCGAGAGCCAGCTGGGCGCGCCGACCGTGACCGGCCGGCCCAGCGCCCGGCCGATTTTGGCGGTCAGCCTGCGCCGGACGACCTCGGGGTCGTCGGCTCCGCCGGTGTCCCTGGTGTCCACCACGCGCCACTTGCCCGGTTCGGGGAAGGGCACCAGCAGCAGCGTTCCCGGGTCGGTGTGCAGCAGGTGGTTGCTGTCCGGCGGCAGGTCGGCGTCGATCGTGACGTCGGCGTTGAGCCACTCCTGGGTGGTGTCCCCGATCAGCCGCATGCCGAGCTGGCGCCGGACGGTGCTGCGCCCGCCGTCGGCACCGATCAGCCAGGGCACCGGCGTCTCCTCGACCCGCCCGTCGGGGTGGCGCAGGGTGACCAGCGCGGCGTCCGTCTCGGAGCGGACGCCGACCAGTTCGACGCCCCATTCGACGGTGACGCCGTACCGCGCGGCGCACTCGCGCAGCACGCGTTCCGTCACCACCTGGTCCACCATCAGGCTGAATGGGTAACCGGTGGGCATCGTCTCGTAGTTGGTGTCGAATCGAACCAGGGTGCGGCCCCGGCGGTGCATGGTGAAGTGGGTGACACGTCGGCCCAGCGGGAGCAGCCGGTCGAGCGCTCCCATCTGGTCGAGCACCTCCATGGTCCGGGCGTGCACCGCGAGCGCCCGGCTGCTGGTGGCCGGGCCGTCGGCGGCGTCGATCAGCCGTACCCGTACGCCGCGTCGGGCGAGCTCGTGGGCCGCGGTGAGCCCGACCGGGCCGGCGCCGGCGATCAGGACGGACGGTGCGGGGTCAGCCATGGCGTTCCTCGGCGAACCGCTTGGCCAGCGCCAGGGTGGCGCGGCTGTTGCCGCCCGCGGCGGAGCGGATGAACGTCCGGGCGGAAGCAGTGGTCGCCTCGGGGCCCAGGATGGCGGGAATCGCCTCGGGGTTGAGCACGACGGCGTGCCAGGACGTCACCCGGACGCCGTGCCCGGTCTGCTCGAAGGTCCACCGGCCGGTGTGGGCGGACATCATCGACGGTGTGCGCAGCTGCTTGTAGGCGATGGCGGTGCCGGGGAAGCAGATCCGGATCGACTCGGTGGTGTGCTCGGAGCCGTCCGCGGTGCGGGTGTCCATCGCCATGTGCTGGATGCCGGGGACGTCCTCGCGCAGGTCGAGGCGGGCCACGTGGGGCAGCCGGCCCGGCCACTCGGCGGCTTCGTGGAGGAAGCCGTAGACGGTCTCCAGCGGCGCGTCGACCAGCACCGAGTCCTCGAACTCGAATTCCAGGTCGGCGAGCGCCGGCCAGCTCTCGGCGAGGGCCTTGATGTTGCCGAGTTCGGTTCGACTGTTGCGGTCGGTGGCCCGGGTGATCCACTCGACGCCCTGTGGGTCGTCGTCGACCGCGGTGAACTCGTGGGTGAGCGTCAGGGTGGCGCCGCCGGGCCGCTCGTGGACCTGCCACTCCCCCGCCATCGAGGCCACCGGCGGCGAGGAGACCTCCTGCCGGAACCGGATCCGCCGGCGGCCGCCGTCCAGCTCGCGGCGTGAAGTCCAGTGCTTCACCTCGCCGTTGGCGCCGGCCCAGATCCGCAGCCGCTCGGTGTCGGCCGTCAGGGCCTCGTGCTCCACGTGCAGGGTGGGTCCGAACCGCCGTGGCCACGCCAGGGCGTCGGCGATGACGGCGTAGACGACGTCGGCGGGGGCGGCCACGTCGATGTCGTGGGTGGTGTGCTGTGTGCGGGTCATCCGTCGACCAGCCTTCCGTCGGTGGGTTCAGTAGATGCCGAGGCCGCCGCAGACGTTGATCGCCTGCGCGGTGATGGAGGCGGCGGCGGGGGTGGTCAGGTAGTCGACCATGCCCGCCACCTCCTCCGCGGAGGAGTAGCGGCCGAGCGGGATCTTCTGCTCGAACCGGGCGAGCACGTCCTCCTCGCTGGTCTCCCAGGTGGCGGCGTACGCCTGGCGGACCCGCACCGCCATCGGGGTCTCGACATAACCGGGGCAGACCGCGTTCACGGTGGTGCCGGTGGCGGCGAGCTCCTTGGCGAGCGCCTTGGTGAAGCCGATGACGCCGGCCTTGGACGCCGAGTACGGAGCCCCGAGCGGGACGCCCTGCTTGCCTCCGGTGGAGGCGACGGTGATGATCCGCCCGTGGCCGGCCCGCTCCATGCCGCCGGTGGTCAGCACCTCCCGGGTGACCCGGAAGACGCTGGTGAGGTTGGTCTCGATCACGTCGTTCCACAGCTCGTCGCTGATGGCCGAGGTGACGCCACCGCCGTTGCGCCCGGCGTTGTTGATCAGCACGCCGATCGGGCCGAACCGGTCCACCGCGGTCCGGACCGCCGTGGCGACGTCCTCCTGGGAGCGGACGTCGGCGGGTACGCCGTCGACCTCGTACCCCTCGCCGCGCAGCCGCGCGACCGTCTCCGAGACGTCCTTCGCGGTGCGGGCGCAGATGAAGACGCGCAGGCCTCGCTGGGCCAGGCGGACGGTGCTGGCCAGTCCGATCCCGCTGGTCGCCCCGGTCACCAGGGCGACCCCGGTGGTTGTCTCGGTGCTCATCGCATCAGTCTCCGATTCAGAGTTCCCGGGCTCGTTCAGGCCCCTCGGCCCGACCCTGCACCGCCGGCTTCGACTCCCGTTGGAGCGCGCCCGCGCGGCCCGCGC
This sequence comes from Kitasatospora sp. NPDC059812, assembly GCF_042732075.1. Taxonomy (NCBI): domain Bacteria; kingdom Bacillati; phylum Actinomycetota; class Actinomycetes; order Kitasatosporales; family Streptomycetaceae; genus Kitasatospora; species Kitasatospora sp. NPDC059812. The sequence continues at coordinate 31,797 of NZ_JBHWIO010000026.1, read as the reverse complement.
TCGAACCGGATTCGAAACGGGGGTGCGAACGTCGTCGCCGTACCGATCCCCAACCGCCCGAGGAGGGCCCGAGCATGACCGAATCGCTCTACGAGGAGGTCCAGCACTTCTACGGGCGGCAGATGCGCCACCTGGACGAGGGCGAGGTCACCCAGTGGGCCGCGACCTTCACCGAGGACGGCGTGTTCGCCGCCAACGCCCGCCCGCACCCGCAGGAGGGCCGGGGGAGCATCGAGCGCGGCGCCCACGAGGCGGCGGCGCGCCTGGCCGCCGCCGGGGTCCAGCACCGGCACTGGCTCGGCATGCTGGAGGTCGCCGAGCAGCCGGACGGCACCGTGCTCGCCAGGACCTACGCGCTCATCATCGCCACGCCCAAGGGCGGTGCGGCCGCCGTGCACCTGAGCACCAGCTGCGAGGACCGGCTGGTGCGGGTGGCCGGGGAGCTGAAGGTCCGCCACCGCCAGGTGTGCCGGGACGACCTGCCGGCCGCCTGAGAGGAGACCCCGACATGGCTACCTCTGCGGACAGTACGACCTTCGGCGCGCCGCTGGACACCGTGTCGGAGCTGATCGGCGGCCCCCGGATCGACGACCTGCTCCGACGCTCGGCCCGGCGCTCGCCCCGGCACCCGGCGCTGGTCGCCGACGGCGAGGTCCTCGACCACGCCGGACTCGACGGACGGGTGACCCGCTGCGCCGAGGCGCTGCGCGGCGCGTTCGGCGGCCCGGAGACGGTGATCGCGATCGCCGCCGAGCTCACCGTGGACTTCGCCGTCACCTTCCTGGCGATCTCCCGCTCCGGCAACACCAGCGCCATGTTCAACCCGTTGATCTCGGACGACGCCCTGGTGCACGTCCTGAACGCATGTGGTGCGCGGGCGGCGGTGCTGTCGCCCCGGATGCACCGCCGGATCGAGGCGGTGCGGCACCGGGTCCCGGCGCTGCGGCAGATCGTGGTGACCTCGGACGCGGGCGACGGCACACCGGTGCTGGACGAACTGCCCCGGGCGGCCGTCCCGGACGGCGAGGCCGCGCGGACCGCCTGCCTCCAGTTCACCAGCGGTACCACCGGCGCTCCCAAGACGGTGCGGCTGAGCCACGACAACCTCCTGGTGAACGCCGCGCAGTCGGCGCACGCCCACCAGCTGGGCGCGGACTCGGTCTCGCTCGACAACCTGCCCTCGTTCCACCTCATGCACCTGAACACCGCGCTGGCGGTCGGCGCGACCCTTCTGCTCTGCCCGGCGGAGGACCAGGAGGCGATGGTGGAGCTGGCCCGCGCCTGGCGGGCCAGCCACCTGTACAGCCTCCCGGTGCGGCTGTCCCGGCTGGCCGGGGACCTGCGCCTGCCGGCCTTCCGGATCCCCTCGCTGCGGGCGGTACTGTCCGGCGGCTCCACGCTGCCGCCGCGCACGACGACGGCCCTGTCGGAGCACTTCGCCGTCCCGGTGGTCCAGGGCTACGGTCTCGCCGAGACCTCGCCCTCCACCCACTTCGACCTGCTGGACCGGCCGACCACCGGATCCTGCGGCCCGCCGGTGGCGGGAACGGGCTGCCGGATCGTCGACGTGCGGACCGGCGCGGTACTGCCGACGGGCGAGAAGGGCGAGATCCAGGTCAAGGGGCCCCAGCTGATGCTGGGCTACCTCGGCGCCGGGCACGGCGAGGCCGTGCGCCCGGACGGCTGGTTCAGCACCGGTGACGTCGGACGGGTCGACGAGGAAGGCCGGCTGTCCGTCGTCGACCGGATCAAGGACGTCTTCAAGTGCGACAACTGGCTCGTGTCGCCGACCGAGATCGAGCGGGTGCTGATGCGGCATCCGTCGGTCGCCGACTGCGTGGTCTTCGACTACCCCGACGAGCTGAGCGGCGCCGTCGCCGTCGGACTCGTCGTCCCGATGGGCGATGACGTCGACCCGGCCGCCCTGGCCGGCTTCGTCAACGCCCGACTGCCCTACTACGAGCACCTGCGGCACCTGTGGCTGGCGGAGAGCATCCCGCGCTCCGCCACCGGCAAGGTGCAGCGGCGCGATCTGCGCGACCGGCTGCTCGGCAAGCCCTGACCCGCGACCGACCCAGGAGGACCAGCATGTTCACCTTCATCAACCGCTTCACCGTCACCGGTGACAAGACCGAGTTCGAGGCCGTCGTCGGGGAGATCACCGCGTACATGAGCGCCCAACCCGGCTTCCGATCCCACCGGCTGTACCGCTCGGCCGCCGACGCGCAGGTCTACGTGGAGACCGCCGAGTGGGACGACGCCGTCTCGCACAAGCAGGCGACCGGCTCCCCGGAGTTCCGCTCGCGGGTCGGCCGGGTGATGGCGCTCGCCCAGGCCGAACCGGCCCCGTTCGACCTGATCACGCAGCACGGCGCCTGAGGAGGACGGCAGATGACGACGACCGGCGAAACCATTCCGCAGGCGGTGATCCGGCTGCGCGAGCTCGCGCTCAGCGCGGCCTGCGCCGCCTCCGTCCGCGCGGCGGCCCGGCTGGGCCTGGCCGACGCGCTCGGCGAGGAGCCCGCCACCGTGGCCGAGCTGGCCCGGGCCGTGGGCGCCCAACCGGACGCGCTGCAACGGCTGCTGCGCTCGCTGACGACCTACGACGTGTTCAGCGAGCGACCCGACGGCCGGTACGCGCACACCGACGCTTCGCGGCTGCTACGGGAGGACACCCCGCGCACCCTCAAGCACATGGTGCTCTGGGGCACCGAGCCGTGGACCTGGGAGCTGTGGGGGCACCTCGACGAGGCGGTCCGCACCGGCAAGGCCGTCTTCCCCGAGCTGCACGGCATGGACTTCTTCGACCACCTGCACGCCCACGCGCCCGAGTCGGCCGCGGTCTTCGACCAGGCGATGACCCAGTCGAGCCGGCTCTCCGCGCTCGCGCTGGCCGACCGGCTGGACCTGAGCGGGGTCGGCACGGTGGTGGACATCGCCGGCGGCCAGGGGCACGTCCTCGCCACGCTGCTGGAGCGCAATCCGGGGCTGCGCGGGACCCTGCTGGACCTGCCCGAGGTGGTGGCGGGGGCCGACCCGCGGCTGCGGCCGGGCGGCGCGCTCGCCGACCGGGCGACGCTGCTGGCCGGCGACTGCCGCCGGGAGGTCCCGGTCAAGGCCGACGTGTACCTGCTGAAGAACATCCTGGAGTGGGACGACGAGAGCACCGTCCTGACCCTGCGCAACGTGGCGGCGGCGGCGGAGCCGGGCAGCCGCGTCATCGTGGTCGAGAACCTGGTGGACGGAAGTCCCGAGATCAGGTTCACCACCGCGATGGACCTGCTGCTGCTGCTCAACGTCGGCGGCCGCAAGCACACCCAGGCCGGGCTGGTCGCCCTCGTCCGGGAGGCGGGTCTGGAGCCGACCGGGGTCCGCCCGGTCAACTCCTACCTGCACCTGGTCGAGAGCACGGTCCCGGACCGGGCCTGACGGACCGGGGTACGCGCGGCGTCGGTCCCCGAGACCCCACCGGGTCTCGGGGACCGACGCCGTCGTCCACTCCATCCGTCAGAAGGCCGCGGCGAGCCGCTTCACCGCCTGCTCGACCCGCTCGTCGGTCTCGGTGACCGCCACCCGGACGTGCCGCGCGCCCGCCTCGCCGTAGAACTCCCCGGGCGCCACCAGGATGCCGAGCTCGGCCAGCGCGCCCACCGTCACCCAGCAGGGCTCGTCCCTGGTCGCCCAGAGGAAGAGCGCGCCCACCGAGTGGTCGATCCGGAAGCCGCACTCCAGCAGCGCCGCGCGCAGCACGGCCCGCCGCCGGGCGTAGCTCCCGCGCTGCCCCGCCAGGTGCGAGTCGTCGCCGAGCGCCGCCACCATGGCGGCCTGCACCGGGGCGGGCACCATGTGTCCGGTGTGCTTGCGCACCTCCAGCAGCGTGGCGATCACCGCCGGGTCCCCGGCAGCGAACCCGGCCCGGTAGCCGGCCAGGTTGGAGCGCTTGGAGAGCGAGTGCACGGCCAGGACCCCCTCGTGGCTGCCACCGCTGATCTCGGGGTGCAGCACCGAGCGGGTCTCGCCCTCCCAGACGTGGTCGAGGTAGCACTCGTCGTTCACCACGAGGGCGCCGCGTTCCCGCGCCCAGCCGACGATCGCGCGCAGCTCGGCGGTGCCGAGGACGCGGCCCTCCGGGTTGGACGGGGAGTTCAGCCAGACCACCCTGGGGGCGGGGCCGTCGTAGTCCAGCGGCGAGGCCGTCCGGACCAGCCGGGCACCCGCCAGCCGGGCGCTCACCTCGTACGTGGGGAAGGCGAGTTCGGGCACCAGGACGACGTCGGAGGGGCCCAGGCCGAGCATGGTGGGCAGCCAGGCGATCAGCTCCTTGGTACCGACCGCGGGGATCACCGCGGACGGGTCCACGCTCACGCCCTCGCGCCGCAGCAGCCATGCCGCGACGGCCTCGCGGAGCTGCGGCGTACCCTCCGTGGACGGGTAGCCGGGGGCGTCCGCGGCGGCGGCCAGGGCCGCGCGGACGACGGCCGGCGTCCGGTCCACCGGGTCGCCGAGCGCCAGGTTGACCAGCCCGTCGGGGTGGGCGGCGGCGAGCTTGCGGTAGGGGAACAGGACGTCCCAGGGGAACTTCGGCAGCCGCTCGATCATGCCCGGGCCCCCTTCGCGACGGTGCGGGCCAGCGGCGGCGCCTGGCAGTCGGAGTCGATGCCCCAGGAGACGATCCGCTCCGGGGTGATCCGGATCAGCTCGTCGTCGACGTGCGGCAGGACCTCCTTGCCGCCGGTGGGGAGCGCCTGCGCGGTGCCGCGGATCTCCAGGCCCCGGACCACCCAGTCCGCCGGGTCCAGCACGTCGTCCACGACCAGCGAGACCTTCGGATTCTCCTGCACGTGGCGGTACTTGAGGCTGCGGGCCATGCCGCGACCGGTCACATCGATGGTGCCGAGGCCGGCGTTGTAGTGGAAGCCGAGCGGGACGACGTGCGGCTGCCCGCGACCGTCCACGGTGGCCAGGCGGGCTAGCGACTGCGAGGCCAGATAGGCGGCCTCGTTCGCGGTGAAGGGCATGACGGGTCCTCACATCGGTCGGATCAGGGATTCCGCCGACGCTAGGCGTCGCCCTTCGAGCCGCTTTCGTGCCCCGCCCGCGCCAGGGCTGCCAAGAGCGCTGGACACCGGCTCGAAGCGGCGCTGGCACGGTGGGCCCGTCGTACAGGAGCCGGCAGCGGAGGGCGCGATGGACTGCGATGTGGTGGTGGCGGGTGCGGGGCCGACGGGCCTGATGCTCGCCTGCGAGCTGGCGTTGGGCGGTGCCCGGACGCTGGTGGTGGAGCGTAGGGAGGAGCCGGAGAAACACTCGAAGGCCATGGGCATGCAGGGCCGCACCGTGGAACTGCTGGAACTGCGCGGGCTGCTCGACCGGTTCCTGGAGGGCGCGGGCCTGCTCAAGGGCGGCAACTTCGCCAGCCTGGGCGTGCCGATGCGGTTCGAGGAGTTCGACACCCGGCACCCTTACGTGCTGCTGGTGCCGCAGCTGCGCACGGAGGAGCTGCTGGCCGAGCGGGCGCGGGAACTCGGCGTGCGGATCGTCCGGGGCGCTCCCGTCACCGGCTTCACCCAGGACGAGGACGGCGTGACCGTCGAGACCGGGACCGGCACCGTCCGGGCGAGCTACCTGGTCGGCTGCGACGGCGGCGGCAGTACCGTACGCCGGCAGGCGGGGATCGCCTTCACCGGCCAGGACCCGCACATGTACGCGCTGATCGGGGACATGCGGTTCCGAGGTGAGCTGCCGCGCGGTGAGGGACTGGGGCCGATGCGCCCGGTGGGTCTGGTCAACCCGGAGAAGAGGTCCTGGTTCGGCGCCTTCCAGCACAAGCCGGACGTCTACCGGGCCACCGTCGCCTGGTTCGGCGAGCCCTTCCCCGACCGCAACGCGCCGGTCACCGAGGAGGAGATGCGCGCGGCCCTGGTCGAGCACACCGGCGGCGACCACGGGATGCACGACGTCACCTGGCTGTCCCGGCTCACCGACGTCTCCCGGCTGGCCGGGGCGTACCGCAGCGGCCGGGTGCTGCTGGCCGGCGACGCGGCGCACATCCACCTGCCGGCCGGCGGGCAGGGGCTCAACCTCGGCATCCAGGACGCGGTGAACCTCGGCTGGAAGCTCGCGTCCGTGGTACGCGGCCAGGGCGGCGAGGAGTTGCTGGACAGCTACCAGGGCGAGCGGCGCCCGGTCGCCGACGGCGTGGTGCGCAACACCCGGACCCAGGCCGTGCTGATCGACCCGGACCCGAGGTACGACGCGCTGCGCCAGACCTTCCGCGAGCTGATGGCACTGCCGGACACCAACCGCCACATCGCCGGGATGCTGTCCGGCTTCGACGTCGCCTACGGGACGGGTGACCACCCGTCGGTCGGGCGCCGGATGCCGGACGCCGACCTGCTCACCGCCGGGGGCGGCCGACGGATCAGCGGCTGCTTCACCGAGGCGCGCGGGCTGCTGCTGCTGCCCGAACCCGGACCGGCCGCCTCGCCACCGGCCGCCTCGCCACTGGCCGCCTGGGCCGACCGCGTCACCACCGTGACCGCCAAGGTCGCGGGCGCGGAGCCCGACCTCGCCTTCCTGATCCGCCCTGACGGCTACGTCGCCTGGGCCGGGCCCCCGGCGCGGCGCGAGGAGCTCCGCCACGCCGCGACCACCTGGTTCGGCGCCGCCTGAGAACCGCACGACCCGCACGACCCGCACGACACCCGCAGCACACCGAGAGAGGGAGAAGATGACTTCAGTCACCGGCAGCCCCGCCGCCCGCGCGCGCCGGATCGTCGCACTCAACACCGCCTACTTCCAAGCGAAGGCGCTCCAGAGCGCGGTGGAGCTCGGCCTCTTCGAGCTACTGGCGGACCGCTCCGCCGGCGTCGACGAGATCCGGTCCGAACTGGGCGTCAACCACCGGCTGTTCAAGGACTTCCTGGACGCCCTGGTCGGCCTCGACCTGCTGACGGCCGAGGACGGCCGCTACCGCGCCGCCCCGCTCGCCGAGGAGTTCCTGCTCCCGGACGCTCCGACCTACCTGGGCGGCACCGCCCAGCAGCACGCCCGGCTGCACTTCCACGCCTGGGCGCAGCTGACCGACGCGCTGCGCGACGGCAAGGCCAAGTCCGCCGTCGCCGCGCAGGGTCCGCTGGCCTACCCCAAGCACTACGAGGACCTCGACCGCGCCCGCCAGGTCATGGCGCACATGGACGCCCACAACGGGTTCACCGCGGACGAGCTGGCCCGCCAGCTCGACTGGAGCCGCTACACGTCCTTCGTGGACGTCGGCGGCGCGCGCGGCAACGTGGCCTCCCGGATCGCCTCGGCCCACCCGCACCTGCGGGGCGCCGTCTTCGACCTGCCGGCGCTGCGCCCGCTCTTCGACGAGCTGGTGAGCACGGCCGGGACGGCCGACCGGGTCACCTTCCACGGCGGCGACTTCTTCGCCTCCCCGATGCCGGAGGCCGATGTGGTGATCCTCGGCCACGTGCTGCCCGACTGGCCGGTCGACGACCGCCGGGAGCTGCTGCGGCGCGCCCACAAGGCGGTGCGGCCCGGCGGCGCGGTGGTGCTCTACGACGCCATGATCGACCCGGACGAGCGGGACCCGGAGGTCCTGCTGCAACGGATCAACCACACCATGATCCGGGACGACAGCTCCGCGTACTCGCTCCAGCAGGCCCGCGACTACCTGGAGGAGGCCGGCTTCACGGTCGACCGGGTGACCGCCACCGACACCATCACCCGGGACCACTTCGCCATCGGCGTCAAGCCCGCCTGAACGGAAGGGAGAACGACGTGACGGAGCACGCCACACCGCAGGCGGAACAGCCGTACGACGTGGTCATCGTCGGCACCGGCCTGTCGGGCACCATGCTCGGCTCGATCCTGGCCAAGCAGGACTTCCGCGTCCTGCTGCTCGACGGCACCCACCACCCCCGGTTCGCCGTCGGCGAGTCGACCATCGGGCAGACGCTGGTGGTGCTGCGGCTGATCGCCGACCGGTACGGGATCCCGGAGATCGCCCACCTGGCGAGCTTCGAGGACGTGCTGGCCAACGTGAGCAGCGCGCACGGGCAGAAGAGCAACTTCGGGTTCATGTTCCACGAGGACGGCGAGGAGCCGGACCCGAACCTCACCAGCCAGTTCCGCATCCCCGGGATCGTCGGCAACGCCGCGCACTTCTTCCGGCAGGACACCGACGCGTACATGTTCCACACCGCTGTCCGCTACGGCTGCGACGCGCGGCAGGACTACCGGGTGGAGCGCGTCGACCTCGACGACGACGGGGTCACGGTGGTCGGCGCGGACGGCAGCAGCTACCGCGCCCGCTACCTGGTCGACGCCAGCGGGTTCCGCTCGCCGCTGGCCAAGCAGCTGGGGCTGCGGGAGGAGCCCAGCCGGCTCAAGCACCACGCGCGCTCGATCTTCACGCACATGGTCGGGGTGGAGGCGATCGACGACCACCTGGACACGCCCGACGGGCTGCGTCCGCCGGTGCCGTGGAACGACGGGACGATGCACCACATCTTCGAGCGCGGCTGGATGTGGATCATCCCGTTCGACAACCACCCCGGGGCCACCAATCCCCTGTGCAGCGTGGGCATCCAGCTCGACCCGAGGACGTACCCGGCGCGCCAGGACCTCACCGCCGAGGAGGAGTTCTGGTCCCACGTGGACCGCTTCCCCGCGGTGCGGCGGCAGTTGGAGGGCGCCCGGAGCGTGCGCGAGTGGGTCCGGACGGACCGGATGCAGTACTCCTCGACCCGGACGGTCGGCGAGCGCTGGTGCCTGATGTCGCACGCGGCCGGGTTCATCGACCCGCTGTTCTCCCGGGGGCTGTCCAACACCTGCGAGATCATCAACGCGCTGTCCTGGCGGCTGATGGCGGCGCTGCGCGAGGACGACTTCTCGCTGGAGCGGTTCGCCTACGTGGAGCGGCTGGAGCAGGGCCTGCTGGACTACAACGACCGGCTGGTGAACAACTCGTTCATCTCCTTCTCCCACTACCCGTTGTGGAACTCGGTGTTCCGGATCTGGGCCTCGGCCAGCGTGATCGGCGGCAAGCGCATCCTCAACGCGCTGACCGCGACCAAGGAGACCGGTGACGACACGCACTGCCAGGCCCTGGACGACAACCCGTACCCGGGGCTGTGGTGCCCGCTGGACTTCTACAAGGAGGCCTTCGACGAGCTCACCGAGCTGTGCGAGGCCGTGGACGCCAAGCGGATGACGGCCGAGGAGGCCGCCGCCACCCTGGAGCAGCGGGTGCGGGAGTCGGACTGGATGCTGCCCGCGCTGGGCTTCAACGACCCCGACACCCATCACATCAACCCGACGGCCGAGAAGATGATCCAGCTCGCACAGTGGGCCACCGACCACCCCCGCCCGGAGATCCGGGAGCTGCTGGCCGCCAGCGCCGAGGAGGTCAAGGCCGCCATGCGCAGGAGCTAGGGTCCTGTCCGGCCGAGGACGGCCGGCGGGACCGCCGAGGGCCGCGCCCGGGGAGCTGATCCCCGGACGCGGCCCCTTCCGTCGTCGGCGCGCCGCTCAGCCCTCGGCCGCCAGGGTCAGCGCGACGGTCCTCGGGTCCTCCTCGACCGGCCAGCGGGCGTAGGAGCGGCGCCAGTACATCAGCGGGCTGGGCACCTCCGGCCGGGCGGCACCGTCCACGACGGCACCGATCACGATCGTGTGGTCGCCGGCGTCGAGGGCCGCGGCGACCCGGCACTCGGCGTGCGCGACGGCGTCCAGCGGCACGGTGGGCAGGCCACCGAGCCGGCTGGGCTCCCAGCGGACGCCGCTGAAGCGGTCGCCACTGGCCGAGGCGAACAGCGCGGAGGTGTCCTCACCACCACCGCGCAGCACGTTCACCACGAACTCGCCGCGGTCCAGCACGGCCCGCAGCACCCGGCTCTCCCGATGGATGCAGACCAGCAGCAGCGGCGGCGTCTTGGAGACGCTGCACGCCGCGGAGCAGGTCAACCCGTACGGCTCGCCGTCGGCGCCCAGGGTGGTCACCACGGTCACTCCGGTGGGCAGCGCGCCCATGATGGACAGGAAGGTCGGGCCGTCGACGCAGTCGCCGGCGAGGTCCTCGGGCAGGGGTAGGGGCATGGTGGGCATGGGGTCTCCACTCTCGGCAGTCCGGTGCGGTGTCCCCATGCTCGTCGGGCGCGTTCGAGTCGCCGTCGGGTACGCCGCGTACCCCTGGCCCGGGAGCGGGACCAGGGGTACGCGGGTTGCCTCGGACGCGCGGTCACTCCTCGTCGCGCAGCTCCCGCAGCAGGAAGGTGAGCACGAAGCCGACCGCCAGGATCAGGCCGCCGACCAGGAACATCGTCTGGAAGCCGGCGGCGAAGGCGTCGATCGTGCGGGCCGCGAGGCCACCGCTCGTGGCAGGGTCCGAGAGCGCCTGGCGCACCGCCTCGTCACCGTTCAGGTCACCGCCGATCCGGCCGGCCGCGACGCCGAACAGCACCGACATGAAGACCGCGGCGCCCGCCGTGCCGCCGAGCTGACGGAACAGGCCGGAGGCGGCGTTGGCCACGCCCAGCTCGGACTGGGGCGCCGCGCTCTGGATGGCCAGGGTGATGACCGTCTGGGAGAGCCCGATGCCCAGGCCGAGCCACGCCGTGAGCACCACCACCACCCACAGCGGGGTATCGGCGCCGGCCGTGGAGAGCCCCAGCAGCGAGCCGGCCATCGAACCGAGCCCGACGATGGCGGGCTTCTTGAACCGGTTCGTCTTCTTGATGATCTTCGCGCAGACCATCTGGGAGATGATCGCGCCCGTCATCAGCGGGATGATCACCAGCCCGGCCACGGTGGCGGTCCGGCCCTGCACCAGCTGGAGGTAGAGCGGCAGGGTGGAGACCGTACCGAAGATGCCGACACCGATGGTGAAGTTGACTGCGGTGGCCAGGGTGATCCCGCCCCGCTTGAACAGCCGCAGCGGGACCATCGCCTCCAGGCCCCGGGCCCGCTCCGCCAGGACGAACAGCACCAGGCCGAGCGCGGCGACGGCGTACAGCACCAGCGAACGGCCCGAACCCCAGCCCCAGTCGAGGCCCTCCTCGGCGACGACCAGCAGCGGCACCAGCCAGAGCGCGAGGGTGACGGCGCCCCGGTAGTCGATCGGGTGGTTCACCCGCTGGTGCGGCAGGTTGAGTGCCTTGCGCACGCTCAGCAGCGCGACCAGCCCGAGCGGCACGTTGATCAGGAAGGCCCAGCGCCAGCCGGTCACCCCCAGGATCTCGCCGGCGCCCGCGAACAGCCCGCCGACCAGCGGGCCGAGCACGCTGGCCGCGACCCACGCCATCATCAGGTAGGAGAAGTACCGGCCGCGCTCCCGCACCGGGGCGAGGTCGGCGATGACGGCCGTGGGCAGCGACATCAGCCCGGCGCCGCCGAGTCCCTGGACCACGCGGGCGACGGCGAGCGTCTCCATCGAGTTCGCCAGCGAGCAGGCCGCCGACCCGACGATGAAGACCACGATCGCCGCCAGGTAGAGCGGCTTGCGGCCGTAGATGTCGGAGAGCTTGCCGTAGAACGGCATCGCGATCGTGGAGCTGACCAGGTAGCCGGTGATGACCCAGGCCTGGACGGTCTGCCCGTGCAGCTGGTCGCCGATCGTGCGCAGCGCGGTCGAGACGATGGTCTGGTCGAGTGCGGCGAGCAGGACTGCCAGCAGCAGTCCGGTGAGGGCCGTGATGATCTGGCGGTGGGTGAAGCCGGCCGGGCCGGCGTCGTCCGCGACGGCCTCGTCGGTCTGCGAGGCGAGGTTTGCCATGTCCTGTTTCTCCATGCGGTTTCGGTCGGCCCGCCGTGCGGTGCCGGACGACCGCACAACCCGGGCCCGACACACAAAATCGACAAGCTCTTGTCAATTTGAGGGTAGTGCCCACCTCGAGTAAATGACAAGCTCTTGTCGAAATCGCGCGAGCGTGCTGCGATTAGGCTTCCGTCATGACCGACCTCTCCCCCGTGGCAGATACCTTGAGCGAGATCACCACCGAGTTGTTCGCCGTCAACGGCGCCCTGCTGCGCGCGGGCGACGGGCTGTCCGGCCGGTTCGGGCTGACCTCCGCGCGATGGCAGGTCCTCGGCCTGCTGGCAGACGGTCCGCACAGCGCCGCGCACCTCGCGCGGGAGCGCGGGCTGCGCCGCCAGGCCGTCCAGCAGACCGTGGTCAAACTGGTCGAGGACGGCCTCGCCACCACCAGCCCCAACCCGGCGGACCGGCGCGCACCGCTGGTCTCGCTGACCGCGAAGGGCGCCGACGCACTCGCCCTGCTGGAGCCGGCCGAGCGGCGCTGGCTGGAACACCTGGCCTCGCCACTGGACCCGGACGACCTGAAGGCCACGCTGCGAGTGCTGCGTGGCCTTCGGGCGGCGCTGGCCGACGAACTGCCCCCGTCGGTCGCGGGCGACAGTGGCACCGCGGATCTCACAGGTCCAACGTGACCTCGTACTCCGTGAGCCAGGAGTTGAGCCAGAGCACCAGCTCCAGGCTCCCCCGGTCGTACGGGCGGCTCACCGCGCCCAGCGGCCGGTCGACGACCGCCCGCGCCCGCCCGAGGTCCAGCAGCGGCAGGACCGGGGCGTCCGCGTCGCGCAGCAGCCGGGCGAGTTCGGCGCGCAGCACGGCCTCGTAGCCCGGGTCCTGGGTGGCCGGGTACGGGGTCTTGACCCGCTCGACCACCGACCGCGGCAACAGGTCGGCGACGGCCGCGCGCAGCAGGCTCTTCTCCCGGCCGTCGAAGGACTTCATCGCCCACGGCACGTTGAAGACGTACTCCACCAACCGGTGGTCGCAGAACGGCACCCGAACCTCCAGGCCCACCGCCATGCTCATCCGGTCCTTGCGGTCGAGCAGGGTCTGCACGAACCGGGTCAGGTTGAGATAGGTGATCTCGCGCATCCGACGGTCATCGGCGGACTCCCCCGGCAGCACCGGCACTTCGGCGAGCGCCTCCGAGTACCGCGCGGCCCGGTAGCCGTCGAGGTCGAGCTTGTCCAGCAGTCCCTGCTGGAACAGCGAGCGGCCGCCGAAGTAGCGTGCCGAACCCGAGGTGAGCCAGGGGAAGGTGGTGGCGCGCAGGGCCAGCGGGTTGTGGAACCAGCGGTAGCCGCCGAACAGTTCGTCCGCGGCCTCGCCGGACAGCGCCACCGTGCACTCCCGCTTCACCGCCCGGAAGAACAGGTACAGCGAGGGCCACATGTCACCCCAGTACGCGGGCGGCAGGTCGGTGGCCCGCAGCACCGCGGCGCGCACCGCCGGATCCGTCAGATCGCCGCTGTCCAGCAGGACTTCGCGGTGTTCCGCACCCACGTGCCGGGCCAGGTCGCGGACGAACGGCGCGTCCGGCGCCTGGCGCACCGCGTCCGGGGCGAAGCCGTCCGCCGCGCCCCGGAAGTCCACCGAGAACGAGCGCACCGGCCCCGACCGGGCCGCCAGCGCCGTCACCGCCGAGGAGTCGAGGCCTCCGGAGAGCAGGCAGCCCAGCGGCACGTCCGAGACCAGCTGGCGCGCGACCGTGTCGGACAGCAGCTCCCGCACCGTCCCGATGGTCGCGGACAGGTCGTCGGTGTGCTCACGGGCCTCCAGCCGCCAGTAGGTGTGCCGGCGCACCCCGGTGCGCCCGACCCGGACGAGTTGGCCGGGCCGGACCTCGCGCATCCCGGAGAAGACGGCCGCCTCGGGCGTCTTGACCATGTCCAGCGCCTCGCACAGCCCCTCCGCGCCGACCCTGCGCGGCACCGCGCGGTCGGCGAGGACGGCCTTCGGCTCCGAGCCGAACAGCACGCCCGTGTCTGTCGGGTAGTAGTACAGCGGTTTGACGCCCATCCGGTCGCGGACCAGCAGCAGTTCCTCGGCCTGCTCGTCCCAGATGCCGAAGGCGTACATGCCGTTGAGCCGGTCCACCAGCGCGGCACCCCACTGGAGGTAGCCGCGGAGCACCACCTCGGTGTCGCACGCCGTCCGGAACCGGTGGCCGAGCGCGATCAACTCGGCGCGCAACTCACGGAAGTTGTAGACCTCGCCGGCGAACGTGATCGCCGCGCCGCGGCCCCGGTGCCGGGCGGTCATCGGCTGCTGCCCGTGCGCCGGGTCGATCACCGCCAGCCGGCGGTGGCCGAAGCCGACCCACGGGCCGAACCAGAGCCCCTCGGCGTCCGGCCCTCGGCAGGCCATGGTGTCCGTCATCGCCTGCAGCAGATCACGGCGCTGCTCGGGGGAGGCGTCGAAGTCGACCGCCCCAACGATGCCGCACACGCTCAACCCACCTGGGTCAGGCTCAGGTTGACCGCGGCCAGCAGCTGCCGCGGGGTCCTGGCCTCGACCACGACGTCGTCCGGCAGCGCGATGCTCCGGTCCCGCTCGATCATGTTGACGGTGTTGAACAGCGCCAGCGAGTCGTAGCCCAGGGCCTCGAAGGGCACGTCCAGGACGTCGTCGAGGTCGACGCCCTCGTCGACGCCCGCGGCCTCGCGCAGCGTGGTGATCAGATCGTCAAGGGTGAACTCTGCCATGGCGTTTCCTCAGTTCGGTCGATCGTCGGTCGATCGTCGGTCGGTTCTTCGGCGGCCGCTTCCGCGGCTCGCCCGCAGTCGGTCGGAAGTCGGTCAGCGGTCGGTCAGCAACCCGTCAGCACCAGCGCGCTGTTGAACCCGCCGTGCCCACGGGCGAGTACCAGCGCGCTCCCCAGCCGGGACGGCCTCGGCCGGTCCCCCACCAGGTCCAGCTCACCGAAGGCGGGCCGTCCGAGGTGGACGGAGGGCGGGATCACCGAGTCCCGCATGGCCAGCAGCGCCGCGGCCACGTCCAGCGGGGCACCCCCGGCGAGCAGCCGGCCGGTCATCGTCTTGGGCGCCGTCACCGGCACCCCGCGCGGTCCGAACACCGCGCTCAGCGCCTCGGCCTCCGCCCGGTCCCGCTCGGCCACCCCGCTGGCGTCGGCGAAGACCACGTCGATGTCGGACGGGCCGGCCCCGGCGTCGGCCAGCGCCGCCTCGATCGCCCGCCGCAGCCCGGGCGGACGCCCGGAACCGGGGCGCGGGTCGAAGGTGGCCGAGTAGCCGGCCACCTCCCCGTAGTGGCGGCGCTGCCCGCGCCCGGCCGCCCGCTCGGGATCCTCCAGGACGAGCAGCGCACCGCCCTCCCCCGGCACCCCGCCCGACGCGTCGGCGTCGAACGGCAGGAAGGCCCGCCGTGGGTCCCGTTCCGGGCTCACCGTGCCGCTGCGGGTGAGGCAGAGCCACGACCACGGGCAGAGCGAGCCGTCCACCCCGCCCGCCAGCATCAACGCGGTGCCCTCCCGGACGTGCCGCCGCGCCTTGGCCAGTGCGTCCAACCCGCCCGCCTGCTCGGCCACCAGCGCCGAGCCGGGGCCCCGCATGCCGTGCCGGATCGAGATCTGCCCGGTGTTGACCGGGTAGAACCAGGCGAAGGACTGGTACGCGCTGACGTATGCCGGGCCCTTGCTCCACAGCGCCGTCAGCTCCCGCTGCCCGAACTCGAACCCGCCGGCGGAGGCGGCCGTGACCACCCCGGCGGCGAAGTCCGGCATCGTCGCCGGGTCCGCCCCCGCGTCGGCCAGGGCCTCCTCCGCCGCCACCAGTGCCAGCCTGGTCATGTGGTCGGTCTGGGGCAGCAGCCTGCTCGGCAGATGGTCCTCCGGCCGGAAGTTCACCTCACCGGCCACGTGCGCCCGGTAGCCGGCCGAGTCGAAGCGGGTCACCGGGCCGAGGCCCGAACGGCCGGCCAGCGTGGCCTCCCAGTACTCCTCCACACCCCAGCCGTTCGGCGCCACCACGCCGATACCGGTCACCACGACCTTCGTCATGCCCCGCTCCATTCCGGCTCGGCCAGCACGATCGCGCTCTGGAAGCCACCGAAACCACTGGCCACGCTGAGCACCGTGGACACCCGCTGCTCCCTGGCCACCAGCGGCACGTAGTCCAGATCGCACTCGGGATCGGGCACGTGCAGATTGGCCGTCGGCGGAACCACCGAGTGCTCGATCGCCAGCGCGCTGGCGGCGAACTCCAGGGCACAGACCGCGCCCAGCGAGTGCCCGATCATCGACTTGATCGAGCTGACCGGCACCCGGTAGGCGTGCTCGCCGAGGCTCCGTTTGAACGCGGCCGTCTCGTGCCGGTCGTTCTGCTTGGTGGCCGAGCCGTGCGCGTTGACGTACGCGATGTCCTCGGGATTCATCCGGCTCCGGTCGAGCGCGACCCGAATCGCCTCCGCCATCTCGTTCCCGTCCAGCCGCAGCCCCGTCATGCTGTAGGAGTTGCAGCGCCCGGCGT
This sequence comes from Kitasatospora sp. NPDC059812, assembly GCF_042732075.1. NCBI lineage: Bacteria > Bacillati > Actinomycetota > Actinomycetes > Kitasatosporales > Streptomycetaceae > Kitasatospora > Kitasatospora sp. NPDC059812. The sequence goes on along the minus strand of NZ_JBHWIO010000026.1, from coordinate 15,492 downwards.
ACCCCGTGACCTCGGCGTAGACGTGCGCGCCGCGTCGGCGCGCGTGCTCGCGCTCCTCCAGGACGAACATCGCCGCGCCCTCGCCGAGGGCGAAGCCGTTGCGGGTCAGGTCGAACGGCCGCGAGGCGCTCTCCGGCTCGTCGTTGCGCGGCGAGGTCGCCTTGATCGCGTCGAAGCAGGCCACCGTGATCGGAGAGATCGCCGCGTCCGACGCACCGGCCAGCATCACGTCCGCCTCGCCGTCACGGATCAGGTCGCAGGCGTGGGCGATCACGTCGATACCGGAGGTGCACCCGGTCGAGACCACGCCCACCGGCCCCTCGGCCTCCACCAGCCAGGCCAGTTCGGTCGCCATCGAGGACGGCACGAAGTAGTCGTACAGATAGGGCACACCGTGGGCGTCGTCGACCAGCTGCCGCCGGCCCTCGTCGCTGACCACGGCGAACTCGCGGTCGAGGCTGATCGTCATCCCGCACGCCGTCCCGGCCATCACCCCGGTGCGGAGCGGATCGTTCGACCCCGACACCCCGGAGTCGGCCAGTGCCTCGCGCGCCGCCACCATGGCGAACTGCGCGGTGCGGTCCCATTGCCGAATCTGACGTTGGGTCAGACCACTGGCCACCGGATCGAAATCACACTCGGCGGCCACCCGGGACCTGAACGGCGACGGGTCGAACGTCGAGATCGTCCGGGTCGCCGTCCGGCCCGCGGTCAGCAACTCCCAGAACGCCTTGGTGCCGACCTCGCCGGGGGCCACCACCCCCATCCCGGTCACCACCACGCGGCGCCGCCCGTCCTCACCTGACACCGCTGCTCCCCCGCTCCGCATCCGACATACCCGATCGCCTCCTGTCCGTGAGAAGAAATCCGCCGGCACCGATCGTCGGCTCCCGCCCTCGCGGCGGATTCGAGCCGCCGTCCACCTGCCGCGCGGCCCGCCGCGCGAACCGGCGTTGAGGAGTGCTGCCTAGCCTCTGGTCGCATGGACATCGACACCGACATCTGCGTGGTCGGCGGCGGCCCCGCCGGGCTGACGCTCGCCCTGCTCCTGGTCCGCTCCGGCGTGCGGGTCACCCTGCTGGAACGCAGCCGCTCGCTGGACCGGACGTACCGCGGCGAGATCCTCCAGCCCGGCGGCCAGGCACTGCTGGACGAGCTGGGCGTCCTCCGCCCGGCGCGGGCGCACGGCGCCGTCGAGCACCAACGCTTCCTGCTGGAGGAGCGCGGCCGGATCCTCATCAACGGTGACTACCGACGGCTGCCCGGACCGTACAACTGCCTGCTGAGCCTGCCACAACGCCACCTGCTGGCCGAGCTGCTGGCCGCCTGCGCACGGCACGACGGCTTCCGCTACCTGGCGGGCACCAGGGCGAGCGGGCTGGTGGAGGAGGGCGGCGTCGTCCGCGGGGCGGTCGCCGCCGGGCCCGGCGGCGCGGGCGAGCAGGTGATCCGGGCGCGGTGCGTGGTCGCGGCGGACGGCCGCTTCTCGAAGATCCGCACCCTCGCCGGCATCGGCTACCGGCGCCAGGAGCTGTTCAGCCAGGACGTCCTCTGGTTCCGGCTGAGCGGAGCGCCGCAGCGGAGCACCGGGCACACGCGGGACGTCCGGGTCTTCCGGGCCGGCGGCAATCCGGTCCTGAGCTACTTCTCGGTGCCCGACTCGCTCCAGCTCGGCTGGACGCTCCCGCACGGCGGCTTCCGTCGGCTGGCCGACCGGGGAGCCGACCACATCATCGAGCAACTGTGCCACGCCGCACCGGAGTACGCCGAGCGCATCCGTGAGGAGATCACCGGCTTCGGGGACCTGTCCCTGCTCGACGTCTTCTCCGGCAGCGCCGAGGAGTGGGTGCGCGACGGGCTGGTGCTGATCGGCGACAGCGCCCACACCCACAGCCCGATCGGCGCGCAGGGCATCAACCTCGCCATTCGGGACGCCGTCGCGGCTCACCCCGTCCTGGTCGAGGCGGTGCGCAGCGCCGACGCCGGCGCGGCCCGGCTCGACCGGTACACAGCGCTGCGCAGGCCCGAGGTGGACCGGATCACCCGGATCCAGCGGATCCAGAGCCGGATGATGCTCTCCACCGGGCGCCTCTCCTCGGCGATCCGCCCGCGGACGGCGGCTCTGGTGTCCAGGACCCCGCTCTACGGCGCGATGCTGCGCCGGATCGCCTTCGGCACCTCGCCCGTCCGGCTGCGGACCGATCTGCTCGGCTCCACCGGGCGGTGACCGGCGCCCTCCCCCCACCCCTCCCGGCACGTCACCCCATTTCCCGTACCGGCCTGGCAGCCGCCCTCACCGGGGCACCGAGCGAAGAGGTAGAGCGTGATGACTCCACTGATCGATCCGCATCAACTGTCGGCCGCCGGGCCGACCGAGGCGGCGACGGCGGGCGGTGTGCTCGTCGCCCTGGCCGTCATCCTCGGCACCGCGTTCGTCTGCGGGAGACTGGCCGTCCGGCTGCGCCAGCCCGCCGTCATGGGTGAGATCGTCGGCGGGGTCGCCCTCGGGCCCAGCCTGATCGGTCTGCTCCCGGGACGGTTGGACGCCGTCCTGTTCCCCCCCGAGGTCCAGCCCCATCTGCGGGTGCTCTCCCAACTCGGCCTGATCTTCTTCATGTTCATCGTGGGGTACCGGTTCGACACCGCCCATCTGCGGGGCGCCGGGCGCCGGGTGACGGCGGTGTCGCTCAGCTCCGTCGCACTGCCCTTCGCGCTCGGCCTGGGCCTCGCGGTGCTGCTCCAACCCTGGTTTGACGCCTCCCAGTTGAGAACCACCGGCTGGCTGGGCCCGGCCCTGTTCCTGGGGACGGCGATGTCCATCACGGCCTTCCCCGTCCTCGCCCGGATCATCGCCGAACGCGGGATGCACCAGGATCCGCTCGGCACCCTGTCGCTCGCCTGCGCCGCCCTGCAGGACTTCCTCGCGTGGTGTGCGCTGGCCGTGGTAGTGGCCGTGGTGAACGCCCAGAGCCCTTGGGCGCTCGGACGGTTGGCGCTGAACACGGTCGTCGTCGTGCTCGTCCTCGGTTGCGTCGTCCGCCCCGCCCTCGGCTGGCTGCTGGCGCCGGAGCGGCGCCGCGCCGTCGGCGGACCGTGGATCCACGCCGTCCTCGTCACCGGGACACTGCTCTCTGCCTGGGTCACCGGCGAGATCGGCCTGGACGCCGTCTTCGGCGCCTTCATGTTCGGCGCGGCGGTGCCCCGCGACCGGATCGACGCCCTCGCGCCCGAGGTCCCGGAGCGCATCGAGCAGGCCGGCCTCCTCCTGCTGCCGGCCTTCTTCACGGTCACGGGGCTGGCCGTCGACCTGACCGGCATCGGGTGGCACGGCCTGGTCATCGTGGCCGCGGTGCTGGTGACGGCCTGCGTCGGCAAGTTCGCCGGTGCCGCCGCCGCTGCCCGGCTCACCGGCTCGACCAGGCGGGAGGCGGCCGCCCTCGGCATCCTGCTCAACGCCCGAGGCCTCACCGAGCTCGTCATCCTGAACGTGGGCCACCGGCTCGGCGTCATCGACACCCGGATGTTCAGCGCGATGGTGGTCATGGCCCTCGTCACGACCCTGATGACCGGGCCGCTGCTGCGACGCGTCGCCCCGCGGGGCACGCCACCACCATCGCTCCGCGCCCGCTCGGCCGCCCCCGAGGCGGTGTCCAGCAACTCCTGACCGTCCGGCCCCGAAGGGGTCAGAAGTCGCGCGGCACCGGTCCACCGGAGATGTCGCGCAGCTGCCTGCGCAGCTCCTTCTCGACGTCGCTGAGCGGCAGGTCGGGGCGGAGCCGCTCCGGGTGGCCCGGCCCGGGACCAGCGGGAGGCGGCGGCGCGACCGGCGGGGCGTACCCCGACAGCTGCCCGAGGGCGATCAGGCCTCGCAGCAGCGAGCGCAGGCAGGAACCGAGCAGTGAGCAGCGCATCCGCCGAGGATGGCGGGCCGCCTCGGAGCGCCCGTACAGCAGCGTTCGAGCGGGTCGGCCACCTCCAGCCGACCGCCACCGCGCTTCAGCCGCGGGAGGCGACGGGGCCGGCTGCGGCACGCCGCCCGGCCACCGCGGCCCTGCCGTGCCATCACGACGCAGCCGACGGCGCCGCCTTCGCGCCCGGCACCGCAACGGACGTGATCAGCTCTCCCGTACGTCCGCGGATGTCGATGCGGACCGGCAGCGTGCGGCGCCGCACGCTGGTCCCGCCGGGCTCGGCCGAGTGCGCCCGGCCCAGCACCTCTGTCACCGCCATGACGAGCGCCGTCGTCACGGCGTCCTCGGTGATCGGCCCGATGTCGTCCCCGAGCCAGTGCAGGACGAGCGCCCACTCGCCGTTTCGGGTCCCCGTGCGGGGCTGGGTGGGCTCCGCGTTCAGACCGAACTCGGCGAGGGCCTCGATCAGCGACTCCACGTCCTGGCCGTCGAGGTGCTGGAAGTTCTCTTCGATGAGCAGCTGTGTCATGAGCGTTCCCCCATGTGGTGGTCGGTCGGACGCGGACTCGGACGGCGCCTACCGGACGTCGCCCTACGACGATGCCGCGCCAGGGGCAGTCCGGCCCGACGGCCGGGCTCCCCTGACGATCGATCAGTGCTTCTGACGGCGTGGACGGTCGTTCCGGCCCACCCGGTTGCCGCCGCCGGACATCTTGACGCGTTCCGTACGCACGGACGGCCACACGTCGCCACCGCGGGCCGCCGGACGACAGCACGACAGCACGACGAGGCGGCCCCGGTGCACGGATTCCCCGGCACCGGGGCCGCCTCGTGCGCTGAGCGGGGCTCACGCGCTGAGCGGGGCCGCGTCATGCGCTGAGCGGCGGCGATCCGGGCAGCGTCGCGCCCGCCGTGTGCCCCGTCACGCGCCCCGTCATGTGCCGTAGGCATGGGCGCCATGGCGTCTACGCCGAATCGTCGACTGCGTCATCGGCGCCCAACTCGCTTTCCCCGCCCCATACTCTGGCTCCCGCCGATGCGGACGCATCGTGTGTCACAGGGGAGGATTTCGTGAAGTCGCTCATGGCAAGGGCCCGTTGGCTGGGCACCGCGGCATCGGTCGGCCTGCTGCTGACCACCGGAACCGGGGTCGCCACCGCACAGCCCGCCACCACCACGGCCCCCCAGGTCGTCCCGGTGGGGTACGCGTACCCGACGACCGCCGTCACCCCGGACGGCACGAAGGCCTACGTCGGGGTGACCGACGACCCCCGCGGCACGCCCGCGGTCAAGGTCGTCGACACCCGGACCGGCGGGATCACCGCCCGACTCACCCTTTCCACCGCCGCGAACTCCTTCGTCAGCGCGCTGGCGATGAGCCCCGACGGCACGCGGCTGTACGCGACCGTGGGGGCGCAGCACCTGGTCACCATCGACACCGACAGCGACACGGTGGCCGCCGACGTCCTGCTCCCGGTCCAGCCGCACCCCGACGGGTACGTGGACGGCTCACCGAGCTCCCTCGTGGTCAGCCCGGACGGCGCCGGCGTCTACCTGGCCCAGAACGGGCCACGGCAGCGCTGGGGCTTCCAGCCCGCCCGGGTCCTCGCGTACTCGACCGCCACCGGTACCTTCACCGCCTCCGTCGGCGTCACCGACTTCAGCGTCGGTTCGATCGTCCTGCGCCCCAACGGCCAGGACCTGTACGTCACCACCGGAGCCGGCCTGGTCCACCTGGCCGCCACGCCCACCTCGCTCACCACCGTCCGCACCCTCACCGCCGGACACGGCGCCTCCGGCGGCGCGGTGCTCAGCCCCGACGGCAGCACGCTGTACGGCCTCGGCGGCTACGAGAGCGACTACCTCGTCGACACCGAGACCGACACCGTCACCGAGAACTTCCACTTCGCGCCGGGCAACACCGACCTCCGCTACCCGGTCGTCAGCCCGGACGGAAGCCGCCTGTACTTCATCTCCAAGTCGACCGTCTTCGTCACCCCGGGCGGACCCACCCCTCCCGGCTACCACTACAACAGCGTGATCCTCTCCTACGACACCGAGGCCCGTGCGCTCGTCCCCGCCGAGACGGTGAACCCGCAGAAGGTGGAACTCGCCACCGGCCTGGCACTCGCCCCGGACGGCCACACCTTCTACCTCGGCGGCAACACCTACCCCGGCGGCGTTCCGGGCATCGTCGCCAGCCTGGAGATCATCGGAAACTGACGGCCAGTCAATTTTTAGGCGGGTGCCCGGCCCTCGACGATCCGCCGGATCTCGCGCGCCAGGGTGTCGGGGTCGCTGGTCGGCACCAGATGGTCGGCGTCGGCCGCCAGTACGTGGCGGCCGACCTCGGCCCGGCCGACGCGGTGGGCGTGCGAGGCGTTCACGGTCTCCCGGACCTTCGAGCCCATGCCGGTCGAGGTCCGGACGGCCGAGACCACCGTGAGCGGGATGCCGCCCAGGGCCGGCGGGTTCTCCTTCATGGCGGTCAAGTCCGCGACGACGGAGCCGAGTTCGGCGCCCCGGGTGCGGATGGTGGAGACGGTGAACCCCTCCTCGCGCATCTCGGCCGCGGCGTCCGCCGGAAGGGCGTCGAGCATCGGGCGGAAGGCCCGGGCCAGCAGGCCGGTACGGGCCAGCAGCATGCTGACCGCCTGCCCGATCCGCTCCTGGCGGCGCACCGACGGCGCGAACACCAGGTCGCAGGACTCGTCCGTCGGGTCGGCCAGCACCAGGCCCGCGATCCGCTCGGGGCGGGCCGCGGCGGCGATCCGGACGATCGGCCCGCCCCAGCTGTGCCCGACCAGGACGAACGGCCCGGGGCCGAGGCCGCCGAGGTGGTCGAGGTGGTCGAGCAGGTCGTTGAGGTCCTCGGCGAGGCGGCGCAGCGGGCGCGGCGCGGGGTCCGGCGCGCTGCGGCCGAGCCCGCTGCGGTCGTACGCCACCGTCGCCGCGACCCCGTCCAGCCGGAGCTGCACCGGCGCCCAGCACGAGCGGCTGGAGGCGAGCCCGCCTTCCAGCACGACCGTCGGCACGCCCTCGCCGCCGGGCCCCGGCCGCCGCATGTAGAACAGCTCCCGGCCGTCCCGTGTCCGCGCCCGCCCCGGCTCACCCTGACTGTGCATCCCCGGCACCGCCCTCACCCTCGACCGTCCATCAAGTTTGGTTAGCCTAACCTCACTTCCCCGGTGATCGCGACCACCCGCGGCCGACCCGCAGGGTCGATGGGGCGGCGGGGACGGCGGGGACGGTCAGTAGTCGGCCGCCGTGCCACCGGCCGGACCAGGGCGACAGCCTGTGACCTGGGGTCACAGGATGACCGCCTGTCTGGCTGGCCGCGAGGGCCGTCCGCAGGATGGCCGCATCGGACTCCTGCCCTCCCGTCGCGGCCGCTCCCGCCTGCCGTCCGAAGGCCCGGCCGCTCCCTCGCACGACAAGGTGGTGATCGCTGTGAGCAGCATCTCCGACCCGACCCGGCCCGAACAGGCCGAGGACGTCCCGCCCCTGGCGCCGGCCCAGGCCTTCGAACGGTGGCGCTACGCGGGAGTGTTCCTCCTGCTGTTCCTGTTCGGCACGGAGACCTTCCTGGTGTCGCCGCTGCTGCCGACCATCGCGGACTCGGTGCACACCACCGAGGCGGCCGCCGCCTCCAGCGTCACCGCCTACGTGCTGGTGTACGCCGTCGCGGCGCCCTTCCTCGGGCTGCTGAGCGACCGGTTCGGCCGCCGCCGCACCCTGGTGGCGGGCACCCTGCTGTTCGTCGTGTCCAACGCGGCGGCCGCCCTCTCCACCGGGCTGACGCTGCTGGTCGTCTCCCGCGCGGTGGCCGGGCTGGCGGCGGCCGCGGCCGGGCCGGCGATCTGGGCGCACATCGCCGAGACCGCACCGGAGGCGGTGCGCGGCCGGGCCCTCGGCCTGGGCATGGCGCTGTTCTCCTGCGGCCAGGTGATCGGCGTGCCGCTCGGCGGCTTCCTCGCCGGACTGGCCGGCTGGCGGTCGGCGTTCTGGGCGCTGACCATCGGCACCGCGGCGGCCGTGCCGCTGCTGCTGAGCCAGGTCCAGCGCCGTTCGGCGCAGGCGGCCGCGCCGCAGGTGGGGGCGGTCCGGGCGATCCTGGCGGGCTGGGCCGACCCGACGCTGCGGCGCGCCCTGCTGGTCAACACGGTGTTCAACACGGCCAACCTGGGCGCCTACACCTTCCTCGGCGCGGTGCTGGTGCAGCGCTTCGACCTGTCGGTGCAGGCCTTGGGCCTGGTGGGCGTGCTGGTCGGTGCGGGCAGCCTGGTCGGCTCGCTGCTGGGCGGCCGGCTCGGGGACCGGGCCAGGACCGCCGGGCGCTCCGACCTGCCGATGCTGCCGCTGTGGGGCGTGCTGCTGGCGGCGGGCGTCGCGCTGGCGGCCAAGGGGCCCGGCCTGGTCCTCGCCCTGGCCGGCGTGGTGGTGTGGTTCCTGGCCTCCGGAGGCTTCGTGACGGACCAGCAGACGCTGGCCGGCACCATCGCCCCGGAGCTGCGGGCGACCTCCAGCGCGTGGCTGACCTCGACCATGTACGCGGGCACCGGCCTCGGCGCCTGGGCGATCGGCACCTTCGGCAACGTCGCGGACGGCACCCTGCTGATCGGCACCGGGCTCGCGCTGGTGGCCGCCCTGGGCGCGCTGGCGGTCAGCCTCGGCCTGCGCCGGTCCACCGCATCGGGCACCTGAGGCCCCGCCGGAACGGCCGGGATGCCCGGCAGGGCCGGCGGCTCAGCCGACCCGGCGCTCCCCCTCCACGCCGCCGACCGCGCGCAACGGTTTTTCGACGAGTTCGGTCATCCGCGCCCGGTCGGCGGCGCCGTGCGGGGTGAACAGCAGCACCGTCGCGGTCGGGTCGTCCACCGGGTGGAAGGACGACAGCGTCAGCCGGACCGGTCCGAGCCCGGCCGGCTCGACGGTGACGGTGCGGACGGTCAGCTCCGCCACCGAGTGGCAGCCCCACCAGTGCCGGAACTCGGGCGCGTCCTCGTCCAGGTGCCGGTAGACCTCGCCGGTGCGGGGGTCGGCCAGGGCGGGGCCGGCCTGCGCCCGGAACTGCTGGAAGACGTTCATCGCGAGCGGTTCCCAGTCGCGGAACACGGCCCGCACCCGGTGGTCGGCGGCCATCACCCACATCAGGTTGCGCCGGTCGGCGGGGACGAACTCGGGCGAGCCCCAGAGCGCGACCCAGGCGGCGTTCCAGCCGAGCAGGTCGAAGTGGCGGTCGAGCAGGACGGCCGGGCTGGTGGGCCAGGAGTCCAGGACCGGCCGGATGGCCTCGGCGAGCCGGCCGGCGCCGTCCTCCGAGGCGGCGGCCGCCGTCGGCTCGTGGTAGCCGGCCAGTCGCATGGCGTGCCGCAGCCCGGCCGCGTCCAGCCGCAGCACCCGGGCGATCGCCTCCAGCACCTGCCGGGAGGCGGTGACCCGCCCCTGCTCGACCCAGGTGTACCAGGCCAGGCCGACGCCGGAGAGGGAGGCGACCTCCTCGCGGCGCAGACCGGGGGTGCGGCGCCGGGTGGTGGCGGTGAGGCCGACGTCGGAGGGCTTGAGGAGCTCGCGATGGGCGCGCAGGAAGGCGCCGAGTTCCCTGCCTGCGGGGGGAGTTGACACGGTTGGCTCCTCGGCCCTGGTCGGTGCCGTCGAATGCGGGGGTGTGGGCTGCCACCAGCGTAGACGCAGCCCGCCGCCCACCCCAGGGGTGAGCGGCGGGCTACACATGTTGTTAACGAGACGTCAGCTGCCACAGCCGGACGGGCATGTGGCTGACGTGGCCGCGCTCCTGCTGCCGACGCCAGGCGCTCTCGCCGACGGCGCGGAAGAAGGCGGGCCGCTGCTGCGCCGGCACCGCACGGCTGTAGTAGTCCCCGAAGGTGGCGGCGTGGAAGTGCTCGTACTGGGCGGCTCCGTCGACGGTGACCACGGCGTCGCGCTCCAGGTGGCCGGCCACCGCGAGGTGCGGGCCCACCACCGCCGCGAGTTCGTCGACGGTCCTGGTCCGGGTCGCGATCGGCAGCACCCCGGCACGCTCCAGGACGCCGGGCACCTCGTCGTACGGGGTGCCGAGGGCGACCAGGGCGTCGCGGACCAGCTCGTCCTCGCCGCCGAGGCCGCGCTCGTCCCGGGCCGGGTGGTAGGTGGTGAGCAGGAAGCGGCCGCCGGGGGCGAGGTGGGCGGCGGCCCAGGCGAAGATCCGCTCCTCGTCCGGGTACAGCCAGTGCAGCACCGAGGTCTGGGTGATCAGGTCGGCCCGGAACGGCAGCGGCTCGGGCACGGTGAGGTCGGCCCGGTGCAGGGCGACCCGCTCGCCGTAGGGCTGGAGCCGGGCGGCGGCCTCGGCGATGCGGTGCTCGGAGCGTTCCAGGCCGACGGCGCGCCGCAGGGAGGGGAAGCGCTCCAGGGCCTCCTGGAGCAGCTGGCCGATCCCGCTGCCGAGGTCGATCAGGGATTCGGGGGCTCCGGTGACCTGGTCGAGCACCCAGTCACGGTCCTGGACCTGGCGCAGCCGGCTGGCGTCGGCGTACCCCGCGAGGGTGCGGGCCTGGATCTCGACGGCGGACGTGCTCACGGCTGGTTCTCCTCCACGGTGGACGGCTGTGCGGTGGACGGCTGGTCGGTAGCTGGCTGCTCTGCGGCGGACGGCTCCACGACGGCGGGCTGCTCCGCGGCGCCCTGGTCGACCAGCTTCAGCAGCCGTTCGCGGGCGGCGCTCTGGTCGTAGCGCTTGAAGAGGTTGATCCGGTTGCGGGCCAGGTCGCCCCGGTGCACGTACTCGTAGAGGTCCTGGCGCTGGCCGAAGCCGTCGCCGGTCAGCTCCCAGGCGATCCGGAAGAGCCGGGCCTTGCGTTCGGCGTCGATGTCCCGGCCGCGCATGTAGCGGTCCAGGTGCGGGCGCAGCCGGGGGTTGGCGAGGTCGCCGGCGGTGGGCTGGATGAGCAGCCCGGAGGCGCCGATCTTGCGGACGATCTCGACCGCGCTGCCGGCCACCTCGGCCGACCAGACCCGGGAGGCCGCCGTGTCGCCGGGGGCGAACAGGCCGCCGTCGGTGAGGCCGCCGCGCGCCTCGGCGGCGTCGAGGAAGTACTCGGTCAGTTCGGCGTACCCGGCGAGGCGGCCCAGGTCCTCCTGGATGTTGCGGAAGCCGTCCACGCCGATCGACTCGGCAACCAGGGTGGCACTGGCCAGCAGGGTCCGCAGCCGCTCGCGGTAGCGGATGTGGCCGACGTAGGCGCTCCAGGCGTTGATCCGGCCGAGGCCGGTGCGCGCCAGGTTCGCGTCGCGCAGCAGGAAGACGCGGTCCCAGGGCACCAGGACGTCGTCGAAGAAGAGCATCGCGTCCTGCTCGTCGAACCGCGCGCCGAGCGGGTGGGCGTGCCCCCAGGAGGCGCTGCCGAGCGGTTCGCGGGCGAGGGTGATCAGGCCGGGGGTGTTGAGCGGCAGGGCGAACCAGGTCACGAACTGCTCGCCCCGGCCCTCGGTGAACGACGCCGAGAGGTAGACCAGCACCTCGTGGGCGATCGGGGCGAGCGTGGTGAGCTGCTTGGCGCCGCGCACCACGATGCCCCGGTCGTTCTCCTCCACGACGCGCAGGGCGAGGTCCGGGTCGTCCAGCGGGTTGGCGGAGCGGTCGATCTGCGGGTCGCCGAGGGCGTGCGAGAGGACCAGGTCGTTGCTCGCGCAATGCCGGTACCACGCCTCGGCGTTGGCGCCGAAGCGCGGGTCGGCGCCGGCCAGCCGGTGCCGGAAGTCGTAGACGCCGACGGCGATCGAGGCCATGAAGGCGGGTGAGCGGCCCTGCTGTCCGAGTGCCTCAGCGTGCCACAGCTCGGCGCTGCGGCGCTGGAGCCGCAGGTCCTCCAGGGTGCGCGGGGGCTGGTAGGCGCGGGCCAGCCGCAGGCCGCTGTCCGGGTCCTCCCAGGTGAGCAGGTCGCGGTGGGCCGGGTCGTGCTGGAGGTCGATCAGGCGGGCCAGTTCGTCCACGGCCGGGCGGAACGCGGGGTGCTCGGCGGGGTTCGCGATGCGCTTGCCGTCGAGGTAGAGCTCGCGACCGTCGTCCAGTTCGGCCCGGTACCGGTCGCCGGTCAGCAGGCCGCGGGCGGTGGCGGGTGCGCCGCGGCCGGTGATGGTGCCCAGCAGTGTCATGCGCCAACTCCGTTTGATGTCAAGGGTTCAAGGGTTCAAGGGCTTCGGGTCGATCACGCGGTACCGGCCGTCGTGGTACAGCAGCGGGTCGCCGTCGCCGCGGTCCGCGGCGGCGACCCGGCCGACCAGGATGGTGTGGTCGCCGCCGGGCAGGGTGCCGTGCAGCCGGCAGTCGAACCAGGCCAGGGCGTCGTCGACGAGCGGGGCACCGGTGACGGCCGTGCGCATCGGCACCGCGGTGAAGCCGCCGAGCGCGCGCCCGGCCCCGGGGGTGGCGAAGCGCCGGGCCACCGCCGACTGGCCGTCCGTCAGGACCGAGAGGCCGAACCGTCCGGCGGCGCGGGCCGCGGCCACGAGCGGGCTGTGGCGGCTGACCGCGACGGTGACCAGCAGCGGGTCGAGGGAGAGGGTGCTGAAGGAGGAGACCGTCTTGGCGAAGACCTCCTCGTCCGCGCGGGTGGTGACCACCGCGACCCCGGTGGTCCAGCCGCGGGAGGCGGCCCGGAAGGCCTCCTCGGCGGCCTTCGCCGTGGTCACGGCCGCCGCGGGGCCGCTCATCGCAGCCCCACCCGGTAGGCGCGCAGCCACTCGTCGACCTGGACCAGGTGGTCGAGGCCGCCCACCGGGTTAGGCGCGGTGCGCGGGCTGGGCAGCGGGCGGCCCTCGGCGAGCAGCCGGCGGACCAGCTCGCGGTCCACCAGCTCGAAGACCGGCGCGTTCGGGTCGGCCAGCAGCTCGTGCGCCCGGGCGGTCAGCACCTCGGTGTAGCGGACGGCCGGGGTGGACGGGTAGCCGCTCTTGGGCCGGTCGGCGACCTGCGGCGGGAGGAGGTCCCGGACGGCGTCCCGGAACAGGCCCTTGGCCCGCCCGTCCGGCGCCTTGAGCGCCCACGGGACGTTCCAGAGGTACTCCACCAGGCGGTGGTCGCAGAACGGCACCCGCACCTCCAGGCCTACCGACATCGACACCCGGTCCACCCGGTCCAGCAGCGGGGGGAGCCAGCGGGTGAGCGCGAGGTGGAAGACCTCGCGGATCCGCGCGTCGGCGGCCGACTCGCCGGGCAGGCGCGACACCTCGCCGAGCGAGCGGTGGTAGGCGGCGGCGGTGTACTCCTCGGGGCGTACCTCGGCGCGGACGTCCGGGCGCAGCAGGTCCGCCGGCGTGGCCTTGCCGTGCAGCCACGGGAAGGTCGGCGCGGCGACGGCCTGCGCGTCGTGGAAGTACGGGTAGCCGCCGAAGATCTCGTCCGCGGCCTCGCCGGAGAGCGCGACCGTGGAGCGCCGCCGCACCTCGCGGAAGAGCAGGTGCAGCGAGGCGTCCATCTCGCCCCAGCCGGGCCGGTCCCGGGCGCGCAGGACGGCGTCGCGGGCGTCCAGCAGGTCGTCGTCGGGCACCAGGACGGTGGTGTGCAGGGTGCCGATGTGCTCGGCGGCGGCCTGCACGTACGGGGCGTCGAGGGTGGTCCGCCAGGCGTCCGGGGTGCGGTCGGTGCTGCCGGGGAAGTCGACCGAGAAGCTGGCGATCTTCCCGTGGCCGGCCCGCTCGCGGGCGGCCGCGGCCAGCGCGGTGACGGCGCTGGAGTCGACGCCGCCGGAGAGCAGGGTGCACAGCGGCACGTCGCTGATCAGCTGCCGCTCGACGGCGTCGGCGAGCAGGTCCCGGACGGTGCCGCGGGTGGTCGCGGCGTCGTCCCGGTGCTCGGCCGACTCCAGCCGCCAGTAGCGGAGTTCGCGGGTGGCGCCGCGGCCGACGACCACCAGGTGGCCGGGCCGGACTTCGTGCAGCCCGCGGAACAGGCCGTGGCCGGCGCTCGGCGCGGCGGGCAGCGCGAACAGTTCGGCGATGCCCTCGGCGTCCAGTTCGGCGCGGAACAGCGGGTTCGCGAGCACCGCCTTGGGCTCGGAGCCGAACAGCACCCCGGTGGCGCGGGCGTGCCAGTACAGCGGCTTGATGCCGAGGTGGTCGCGGACCAGCAGCAGTTCCTCGCGCGCGGCGTCCCACAGGGCGTAGGCGAAGATGCCGTTGAACCTGGTCGGCGCGTCCTTGCCCCACTGGAGGTGGGCCCGCAGGACCACCTCGGTGTCGGAGCGGGTCCGGAAGACGTGCCCGAGGGCCTGCAGTTGCGCGCGCAGCTCGCGGTGGTTGTAGAGCTCCCCGTTGTAGCAGAGGACGGCGCCGGCGTCGGGCCCCGGGCGGTCGGCGAGCGGCTGGGCCCCGCCGTCCAGGTCGATCACGGACAGCCGGCGGTGGCCGAACGCGGCGTGCCGGGAGAGCCAGACGCCGTCCGCGTCCGGGCCGCGGCAGGCCAGGGTGGCGGTCATCTCCCGGACCGTCCGCGCCTGGTGGCGCAGGTCGGTGTCCCAGTCGATCCAGCCGGTGACACCGCACATCTCAGGACTCCCCCGGTTCGTCGTTGGCGGCGGGCCCGGCTGCGGCGCTCGACTCCCAGCGGCAGCCGTGGCCGGTCGGGCCGTTGGTCAGGCGGTGCGCGGGCCGGTAGCCCTTGGCGCGGATGTTGGCGGACAGCGCCTCGGTGCAGTAGGTGCAGGGCGAGGCGAGGGTCAGCTGGACGCCCGAGCGGCGGGCCTTCTCGCGGTAGTCCCAGATCGCACAGTGCGTGATGGTGAGCGCCGCGTGCTCGGCGCCGGGCGGCTCCTCGTCGTCGAACTCGTACTCCGAGCCGTACAGTTCGGCCTGCCGGGCGATCCGGTGGATCGGGTCGGCGGCGCCCCGGCCGTGGTCGGGCTCGACCTCGCGGTGCACCTCGGCATTGGACCGGGCCCAGTCCCCCAGCCCCTCCTCGCCGTAGCGGCGCACGAGGAAACGTTCCATCAGTGCCTGGTCGCGGAAGAACACCCGCTGCCACTCCGGGGCCGGGGCGTCCGGCGCGGGGAGGTCGGCGAAGAGCTCGGACTGCAGCACGAACCAGTCGGTCAGGTGCAGCCCGTTCCCGCGCGACACCAGGTACCGCGTCAGGCCCGCCTCGGCCTCGTGCAGCCGCTGGCGCCAGAGCGCCGACCGCTCGGCGTCCGACATCGCGCGGTACGGGGACCTCGGCTGCTCCGCGCCGGGGCTCCGGTGGCTCGCGGCGGCCAGCACCGCCGTGCGCGGGCCGGCGTCGGCACCCGCCGCACCGGTGGAACCGGTCGGACCGCCGGTCCTGTCGGACACACCCCCCATCGGGCCATCTCCCTTCGGCTGGACGATCCTTCGGACCGTCGTGTGGTGGTCGTTTCCCGCCACGCTACGGAGCTGGCCGGGCGCCCCGGTAGCCCCGAACGGCGCCGCTCAGGGCGCCGATCGTCGCCTCGCGCATGCTCCGAAGGTCACCTGCGGGAGGCGGCCGGAACACGACGGAGGGCGGGTCTGACAATTCGCGTCGGATCAGCGCGCGGCGTTGGGCGCCCGGCTGGGCGTGCCGGCGAAG